>NZ_CAXTJR010000002.1:0-34621 GCF_964244775.1 uncultured Microbacterium sp. | reverse complement strand
CCACCATCTCGCGGACACGGGGCACCCTCGCGGCCCCCGCGGCGACAGCATCCCCCGTTCATGTCAGCCAGCTGGCGGACATGCCCGTCCCCCACCACCATCTCGCGGACACGGGGCACCCTCGCGGCCCCCGCGGCGACAGCATCCCCCGTTCATGTCAGCCAGCTGGCGGACATGCCCGTCCCCCACCACCAACGCGCGGACATCGACTGACGCAGTGGACCGGCGCTCCGTGCGCCGCCTACGGCCGCCAGCCGCCGCGAGTGAGCGCGGCGGCGATCTTCGCGACCGCCGGCGCAGGGTCGGGTTCGAGGTGGTGCCGCAGGATTCGGATGTGATCCCACCCCGCAGCCCGGATCGCTTCCGTGCGGTCTGCGTCGCGAGCGAACTGCGCAGCATCCATCGCGTGCTGCCGCCCGTCGTACTCGGCGGCGACTCGATACCGCGGATACAGCTGATCGATGCGTGCGATGAATCTCCCGGTCGATGTGAACACCTCGGTGTTCAGCGTCGGCGCCGGCAGTCCGCCGCGTTGACAGGCCAGACGCAGCGCGGTCTCACGGAAGGACTCGGCTCCATCGCGCACGTCGTCGAGCACGGCGTCGAGGGCACGACCACGAAAGGCGGCCGCCTCCGCCCGAAGTTCATCGATCGTGGCAAGCCTGCGCTTGGTGAGAACGAGGTGGTCGGCAGCGGCGATGAGATCGTCGGGTGGCCAGTCGTCGGATGCCTGGACCCACGCTCGAGCCGGATTCTCGACGGGAAGGCCACCGACGAGAGTCCACGCGGGTGTGCGGATCTGCAATCGATGCCCGGACACGCCGCGCGCCGAGGGCGCAGCCGCCGGGCGGTAGCAGCTCACATGCAACAACGGCTTCCACTCGTCCGGCGTGGGCGAGTGCAGGAGTCCGAGGGCCGTCTCGTGGCTGAAGAACTGACCCGGCCGTAGCCGCGGAGCGTACCGCTCGGCCAGCAGGCGAAGCTCCCACAGCTGCGGGGCGTATTCGGCCAGGCGTTTATCCGCCGGCGACAGAGGCTCTACGACGGTCGCGCCCTCGCGGATCCCGTAGAAGGGCGCGCTGAAACGAGGCCCGCGCATGGCGCCCCGAGTGAGCCCATCCTGCAACCCTAGGGCCACACTGAACGCGCTGACGTGGAACGGTTCGATCGTCGCCATGCACCGAGTCGACCAGCAGATGCCGCGCCCGACCGCGATGCACGTCCGATCTGTGCGGGAAGTCCGACGCCGCCGGGGGTGGGGAGGAAGCTGGAGCCCAGCATCCGCTCTCTTGCGTCAGCCACCCGTGTCGGGAAGAACGTTGCTCACGCCGCCGATGTCTGCCAGCTGGCAGACACGCGCCCGCGCCGAGAACCCCGATGTCCGGCGAATGGTGGCGTGGGCGACGCATGTCCGCAAGCTGGCGGACATGCGCCCGGGCTACCGCTCGAAGCCCTCGGCGATCAGCTCGATCAGCTCCTCGCGCTCCTCGACCGCCAGGAACGCGCCTGCGGCCGCGTTGAGCTGGAAGGTCTCGAGGTCGGCGAGGTCGTATTCGAACGTCTCGGCCAGAAGGGCGAGCTCGCGCGTGAGCGAGGTACGGCTCATCGTGCGGTTGTCGACGTTGACCGTGACGGCGAAGCCGAGCTGGTACAGCAGATCGAACGGGTGGTCGACCAGCTCGGTGCCCCAGGCCGCGATCGCGCCGGTCTGCAGGTTGGAGGAGGGCGAGAGCTCGAGCGGGATCTCGCGGTCGCGCACCCAGCGGGCCAGGTCGCCGAAGTGCACGAGCACCTCGTCGCCCTCGCGCGAGACGACATCGAGGTCTTCCGCGATGCGCACGCCGTGGCCGAGGCGCAGCGCGCGTCCGTCGATGAGCGCCGAGCGGATCGAGTCGAGCCCGGCCGCCTCTCCGGCGTGCACCGTGGCGGGGAAGAACTCCGATGCCAGGTAGTCGAAAGCGTCGCGCAGGCGCGATGGCGGGAAGCCGTCTTCGGGCCCGGCGATATCGAAGCCGACCGCTCCGCGTCCGCGGAACGCGACGGCGAGCTGGGCGATCTCGAGCGACCGGTCGGTGTGGCGCATCGCGCTTATCAACTGACCGACACGGATGTCGTGACCGTCGCCCTCCGCAGCATCCTCACCCTCTTCGATGCCCTCCTGAACCGCCTCGACGACCTCTTCGAGGCTGAGTCCGCCGGTCAGATGCTGCTCGGGCGCCCAGCGCACCTCGCCGTAGATGACGCCGTCGGCGGCGAGATCCTCGACGAACTCGCGTGCGACGCGCGTGAGGCCCTCGCGGGTCTGCATCACGCCGGTCGTGAGGTCGAAGGTCTTCAGGTATTCGACGAGCGAACCCGAGTCGCTCTTCTCGGCGAACCAGTCCGCGAGCTCTTCCGGATCGGTCTCGGGCACCTCCAGCCCGGCCGCCTGCGAGAGCTCGATGATGGTCTCGGGGCGCACACCGCCGTCGAGGTGGTCGTGCAGCGAGATCTTGGGCAGCCGGCGCACCGACATGCCCTCGATGATCGCGTCGCCGTTCTGATCGATGGGCATGGGGAACTCCTTCGGGGGGGATTCGGGTGAAGTCGCTGTGTGAAGTCGCGCTGAGAAGGGTAGCGGATGCCGGTGTCAGGCCGTGATGCGTTCGAGAATGAGCGCGCGGGGGGCCGGGGCATCCTGCCCCACCTCCCACGACCCCTCCAGCGCCGCCAGCGCGCGCTCGAAGCGCGACGCGTCGTGCGCGAGCAGCGTGAAGACGGGCTGCCCCGACTTGACGCGATCGCCGGGCTTGACGTGCAGGTCGATCCCGGCGGCGTGGACGACCGGGTCCTCCGCGCGGGCGCGACCGGCGCCGAGGCGCCACGCGGCCACCCCGAACGGGAGTGCGTCCATGCGCGTGACGACACCGGCCGATGAGGCGGTGACGGTGTGCGTCTCGCGCGGCGTCGGGAGCGGTGCATCCGGATCGCCGTCCTGCGCGCGGATCATCGCTCGCCACGAGTCCATCGCGCGTCCGTCGCGCAGCGCCGCCTCGACGTCGGCGTCGGGGCGACCGGCGAGCGCGAGCATCTCGCGGGCCAGGGCCAGGGTGAGTTCCACGACATCGGAGGGTCCGCCGCCGGCGAGCACCTCGACCGACTCGCGCACTTCGTTCGCGTTGCCGATCGCGAGCCCGAGCGGCACGTTCATGTCGGTGAGGAGGGCTGTGGTCGCGACCCCGGAATCGGTGCCGAGCTCGACCATCGTGCGGGCGAGCTCCCGGGCGCGCTCGACGTCGCGCATGAACGCGCCCGAGCCGAACTTCACGTCGAGCACGAGCGAGTCGGTGCCCTCGGCGATCTTCTTCGACATGATGCTCGAGGCGATGAGCGGGATCGCCTCGACCGTGCCGGTCACGTCGCGCAGGGCGTAGAGCTTCTTGTCGGCGGGCGCGAGGCCGCTGCCGGCGGCGCAGATCACCGCGCCGACGTCGGCGAGCTGGGCGAACAGCTCGTCGTTGTCGAGCGCCGCCGTCCACCCGACGATCGATTCGAGCTTGTCGAGGGTTCCGCCGGTGTGGCCGAGCCCGCGGCCGGACAGCTGGGGCACGGCGACACCGAAGGATGCCACGAGCGGCGCCAGCGGCAGAGTGATCTTGTCGCCCACACCACCGGTCGAATGCTTGTCGACCGTGGGCTTGCCGAGACCCGCGAAGCTCATGCGCTCACCCGAGGCGATCATCGCATCGGTCATGACGCGGATCTCGCCGCGGTCCATGCCGTTCAGGAGCACCGCCATCGCGAACGCCGCCATCTGCGCGTCGGCGACGTAGCCGCGGGTGTAGGCGTCGATCATCCATCGCAGCTCGGCTTCGGGCACCGCGCCTCCGTCGCGCTTGATGCGGATCACGTCGACGGCGTCGTACGCTTCGAGCGACGGGGCCTCGCTCACCTGCTGACGTCCTCGAGGTCACGCGGGCCGAACGCGTCGGGCAGCACCTCGTCGATCGTGCGGATGCCCGACACGGTCTCCAGCAGCATCCCGGGCAGTGCGAATTCGTACAAGAGCTGACGGCACCGGCCGCACGGCATGATCGTCTGCCCGTCGTTGTTCACGCACACGAACGCCACGAGCTCGCCGCCGCCCGACATGTGCAGGTCGCCGACGAGGGCGCACTCGGCGCACAGCCCCACACCGTACGAGGCGTTCTCGACGTTGCAGCCCGAGACGATCCTGCCGTCGCTGACCAGCGCGGCAGCTCCGACCCGGTAGCGCGAGTACGGCGCGTATGCGCGCTTCATCGCGTCGGTGGCGACGGCACGCAGCTCGTCCCAGTCGATATCGGTCACAGTCATCCCTTGATGTATGGCACGCCGTCGGCGGCGGGCGCCCGCGAGCGTCCGACGACTCCGGCGACGACGAAGATGGTCACCACGTACGGCAGCATCAGCATGAACTCGCTCGGCACGGGCGAGCCGATGACGCTGAGCGTGTTCTGCAGGCTCGAGGCGAACCCGAACAGCAGCGCCGCGAGGGTCGCCTTGATCGGATCCCACTGGCCGAAGATGACCGCGGCCAGCGCGATGAAGCCGGCGCCGGCGGTCATCTCCTTGTTGAAGGCGATGCCGTTGCCGATCGTGAAGACCGTGCCGCCGAGGCCCGCGATCGCTCCGGCGAGCAGCAGGTTCCAGAACCGCGTCGCGTTGACGTTGATGCCGACGGTGTCGGCGGCTTGCGGATGCTCTCCCACGGCGCGCAGGCGCAGGCCCCAGCGGGTCCGGAACATCCCGAACCACACCAGAGCGACCGCGACGTACATGATGTACACGATGATCGTCTGGCGGAACAGCACGGGGCCGATCACGGGGATGTCGCTGAGCAGCGGGATCGCGAGGCGGTCGAACCGAGGCGGCGAGTTGAGCGTCGCCTGGTTGGGCTGCAGCACCTGCGAGTAGAGGAAGCTCGTCAGGCCCGTCACGAGGACATTGAGCACGACGCCGACGATCACCTGGTCGACGACGTACTTGATCGCGAACGCCGCGAGCACGAACGCCACGAGCATCCCGGCGACCATCGCTGCCAGAAGCCCCAGGAAGGGCTGGCCGGTGAGGGTGGCCACGACCGCGGCGGTGAACGCCCCGGCCAGCAGCTGACCTTCGATCGCGATGTTCACGACACCCGCGCGTTCGCCGATCACCCCGGCGAGCGCGCCGTAGATCAGCGGGATCGCGAGGGCCACCGCTCCGGCGAGGAGCCCCGCGACCGGGATCGTGGCACCCGCCGCCGCCCAGGTCAAGAACCCGAAGATCGCGATGATGATGTACGCGGCCACGACCCACAGGGGCGTCGTGCCGAACTGCCGCACGAAGAACGCCGCCGCCGCCGTCAGCAGCGCGAGCAGCACGAACACCGTCCAGGTCGTGACGGTCACACCGAGCGTGATGGCAGGCAGCTGCAGCGCGTCGGCGTCGGTCGACAGCCGGAAGGTCGTCTCGCCGCCGCGGGGTACGGCGAGGATCAGCAGCACATAGAGCACCGTGAACACGACGAGCGCGATCGGCGCCTTCCAGCTGCGCACCTCCGACTTCTCGGGGGCCTCGACGACGAGCGCACCGTCGGCGGTTCCGTCAAGCAGGGTCATCGCAGCACCGTCCCGGCCTCGGCCTTGAGCGCTTTGGCACGCGCCTTCTCGCGCCGACGCTGGTCGCGCTCGGGCGACGGGAGGAAGAAGATCGTGCGCACGAGGGGCGGAGCGGCGATGAACAGGACGATGAGCGCCTGCACGACCACGATGATGTCGATCGGGATCTGCTGCCCGGCCTGCATCGCGAAGCCGCCGGCCTTGAATGCACCGAACAGCACACCTGCCGCGAACGTGCCCCACGGGGTGGAGCGTCCGAGCAGGGCCACCGTGATCGCGTCGAAGCCGATGCCCGCATCGATCCCAGCCGTGAAGCCCGTCGTGATCGTGCCGAGCACCTGGTTGACGCCGGCGAGCCCGACGAGGGCGCCGGCGATCAGCATCCCGTACACGTACATGCTCTTGACGTTGATGCCGGCGACTCTGGCGGCGTGGGGGTTCTCACCCACCGCGCGGAACTTGAAGCCGAGGCTGGAGCGATTGATGATCCACCAGACGAGCACGGTGGCCGCGATCACGAGGATGAAGCCGAAATGCAGGTTGTACTGCGGCCCGAACAGCTCGGGGAAGATCGCGGTGTCCTTCATCGGCGGCGTCTTCGGATTGTTCGAGCCGGGTGCCTGCAGCAGCCCCGGCGTCCGCAGCATCCATGACACGAGGTAGAAGGCGATGTAGTTGAGCATGATCGTGACGATCACCTCGTGCGCACCGGTACGCGCCTTCAGGTATCCCGCGATGCCCGCCCACAGCGCTCCGGCGACGAGGCCCGCCAGGAGGGCGACGATCATGTGGATGCCCCACGGCAGGTCGAGCGAGAAGGCCACCCACCCGGCCGCGGCGGATGCCATGAGCATCTGCCCGCGACCGCCGATGTTGAACATGCCGATGCGGAACGCCAGGGCGACGCCGAGGCCGGCCGCGATCAGCGGGGTCGCGAAGGTCAGGGTCTCGGTGAGGGGACGGATGCCGCGGGCGAATGAATCCGCGCCGAAGTTGTAGATCGACCCCTGGAACAGGGCGCCGTACGCGCCCGAGACCGACTTCCAGATGGCGAGGAATGTGTCACCGGGGCGCGCGAAGAAATAGACCGATGAGGCTTGGACGTTCTTGTCGGTGACGGCGATCATGATGCCGCCGACGATCAGGGCGAGGACCACCGCGAGCACCGAGATGATCGCGTTGCCCTGCGTGATGCGCAGGAACGTGCTGTGCCACTTCGAGGGCGGCTCGGGCGGAGTCGGCAGCGGTGCCGCAGTCGTGGTGACGACGCCGCCTCCGGTGATGCTGTCGCTCACGCTGCGACCCCCTCGCTCGTCGGCCCCGCGGTCGTCGGCCCCTGATCGGGCGGCGCTTCGCCGGCCATCATCAGTCCGAGAACTCCTCGAGGCGTGTCGCCCGGCACGATGCCGACGATGCGGCCCCGGTACATCACGATGATCCGGTCGGCGAGGGCGGCGACCTCGTCGAGTTCGGTGGAGACGACGACGACCGGGATGCCGGCATCCCGCGTCTGAACGATCCGCTTGTGGATGAACTCGATCGAGCCGACGTCGACGCCGCGCGTGGGCTGGGCGGCGACCAGGAGCGACAGCTCGCGGCTCAGCTCGCGCGCCAGAACGACCTTCTGCTGGTTTCCCCCCGACAGAGTGCCGACCGCCGCTTCGATGCCGGGGGCCCGCACGTCGAACTCGTCGAACTTCTGCTTCGCGAACTCGGCGATGTAGGCCAGGCGCAGCCCGCCGCCTCGGACGAAGGGCTGGCCGTTCGTCCGATCGAGGACCAGGTTCTCGGCGATCGACATGGCGCCGACGAGGCCATCCTCTTTGCGATCCTCCGGGACGAACCCGACACCCTGATCCAGGATGCGCCGCACGCTCGCGCCGACGAGCTCGGTGCCACCCAGCAGCACGGATCCGGTGACGCGATCCTGGAGTCCCACGAGCGCCTCGGTCAGTTCGGTCTGGCCGTTGCCCTGCACGCCCGCGATCGCCACGATCTCACCGGCGCGCACATCGAAGCTGACGTCGTTCACGACGATCTGGTCCTTCGCGTCCACCACGCTCAGGCCCTCGACCACGAGCGCCCGCTCGCCGAGGGTCGGTGCATCCTTGTGAACGGTCAGCTCGACCGCCCGACCGACCATCAGCTCGGCCAGTTCTGCGTTGGTCGCGTCGGGCGACGCCTCGCCGATCACCTTCCCGAGCCGGATCACGGTGATGCGGTCGGCCACTTCGCGCACTTCGCGCAGCTTGTGCGTGATGAAGACGATCGAGGTGCCCGCGGCCTTAAGCTGCCGCATGATCTCCATGAGCTCGTCGGTCTCCTGCGGCGTGAGGACGGCCGTCGGCTCATCGAAGACGAGCACCTGGGCGTCGCGCGAGAGCGCCTTGATGATCTCGACACGCTGCTGCACGCCGACCGGGAGGTCTTCGACGAGGGCGTCGGGGTCGACATCGAACCCGAAACGCGCGGAGATCTCGCGGACGCGCGTGCGAGCAGCATCCAGATCGAGGATGCCGCCGCCCCTGGTCGACTCGTTTCCGAGCATGACGTTCTCGGCCACGGTGAAGACGGGGATGAGCATGAAGTGCTGGTGGACCATGCCGATTCCGGCGCGCATGGCGTCGCCGGGGCCCTGGAAGTTCTGCACCTGGTCATCGAGCAGGATGAGGCCGTCGTCGGCACGGTACAGGCCATACAGCACGTTCATCAGCGTGGACTTGCCCGCGCCGTTCTCGCCCAGCAGGCAGTGGATCTCACCCGGCTGGATGACGAGATCGATGTGGTCGTTGGCGACCAGGGAGCCGAACTGCTTCGTGATGCCCCGGAGTTCGAGCTTCATAGTCATCGATCCTAGTGAGGGGGTCGTCCCCGTGAGCGTGGCGTCTCTGGAACGGTGGTGGCGCAGAGGGATTCGGGTCGCGCACCCGGCACGCAATGACGATGGGGAGGCTGGTCGCCCAGCCTCCCCATCGCGCGTGCGACTACTTCGACAGGTAGGACGTGACGGGGATCGATCCGTCGATGATGCCGGCCTGGATGTCGTCGAGCTCACCCTGCAGGTCGGGCGAGACCTTCGAGGCGAAGTCGTGGAACGGGGCAAGGCCCACTCCGCCGTTCTCCAGCGTGCCGACGAACGGCGCCGGGTCGAACGCGCCCTGGCCGGCCGCGAGCACCGCGTCGCTGACACCCACGTCGATCAGCTTGCGGATCGAGGTGAGCAGCAGGTCGCCGACCGACGGGTCGGTCTCGAACACGTCGGCGTCGACACCCAGCAGCGCGATGTCACGACCCGAGCTGCGGATCACCGACGCAGCGCTCTGGTAGATCGGGCCACCGACGGGCAGAAGCACATCCACACCCTGGTCGACGATGCCCTGCGCGGTGTTGATCGCTTCCTGGTTGGCGTCGAAGCCACCGGTGAACAGGCCATCCTGAGTGGCGGTGTCCCAGCCGATGACGGCGACGGTGTCCTTCTTCTGGTCGTTCCAGTACTTGACGCCCTGGGCGAAGCCGTCCATGAAGATCGAGACGGTCGGGAAGTTCATTCCACCGAACGTGCCGACCTTCTTGGCCTTGGAGAACGACGCCGATGCATAGCCGGCCATGAACGCCGCCTGCGCGGTGTCGAAGACGATCGGCTTGATGTTGGGAGCATCCGTCTTGCCGTCGAAGTCGTTGTCGACGACGTCATCGATCGAGACGAACTCGACCTCGGGGTTGGCGATGGCCGCTTCGCCGGCGGCCGACGCCAGTGCGAAGCCGACCGTGATGATCAGCGAGCAGTTCTGGTCGAGCAGGCTCTGGATGTTCGGCGCGAAGTCGGACTCGGAGTTGGACTCGACCGTGACCGGGGTCACACCGAGCGTCGCAGCGGCACTCACGAGGCCTTCGTAGCCGAGCTGGTTGAACGACTTGTCGTCGAAGCCACCGGCATCCGACACCATGCAGGGCTTGAATCCGGCGACCGCACTGCTGGATGCGCTCGGGGATGAGTCGGCGGCCGGGGCGGACGCGCAGCCGGCCAGGGTCACGACGGCGACGCTCGCGGCTGCAAGGCCGGCGAGCAGGCGCTTTCGGGTAGGAATGGTCACTGTGCCTCCACGTGCAAACGCCCGCGGACCTCGCGGGCGGGTGGTACGAAGTTACTCACGGTGACGCGGAGTTTGCATGCTCAGAACGGGTATGCAGGCGAATGGTTACAAAGACGCAACAGAGCCGAGACACAGGCTCCGCCGAGCGGACCGCGAGGCGAGTCCGAGTGCGGGTCAGAGCACGTCGCCTTGGCCGGTCAGCTTCAGGGCGTCCACGACGCCCTTGACCCGCTGCGCGTGCTCGCTGGTGGTCACCAGCAGTGCGTCGTCGGTGTCGACGATCACGATGTCCTTCACGCCGATGACGCTGATCACGCGATGAGTCTGGCTGACGACGATCCCGCTGGAGGCGTCGACCAGTACCCGGGCGTTCTCGCCCAGGATCGCCAGGTCGTTCTTGCGGCCGTGCGAGTTGAGTTTGGCCAGGCTCGCGAAGTCGCCCACGTCGTCCCATTCGAAGTGCCCGGGGATCACCGCGAGCCGGCCCTTCTCGGCCGCAGGCTCGGCGACGGCGTAGTCGATCGCGATCTTCGTGATGGTCGGCCAGATCCGGTCGACGGCAGGCCCGCGCGCGTCACGGTCGTCCCACGCGTCGGCGAGTTCGACGAGTCCGGCGTACAGGTCGGGCTGGTTGGCCGCGATCTCGGCCAGCAGCACATCGGCGCGGGAGATGAACATACCTGCGTTCCACAGGAATGAGCGGTCGGCGAAGTACTCGCGCGCCGTCGCGAGGTCGGGCTTCTCGACGAAGCGGGCGACGAAGGCCGCCTCGGGCGCGCCCTCGACGTCGAGCTCGTCGCCCTTCTTGATGTAGCCGAAGCCGACCGACGGCTCGACGGGCGGTATGCCGATCGTGCAGATGTAGCCGTCCGCCGCGACCGCGACCGCCTGGCGGACCGCGTGATCGAACAGCCGCCCCCCGCGGATCACGTGGTCGGCCGCGAACGAGCCGATGATGACGTCGGGCTCGCGCCGGACCAGGATCGCGGCGGCCAGGCCGATCGCGGCAGCGGAATCGCGCGGTTCGGATTCGAGGATCACGTTCTTGTCCGGGATGCCTGGCAGCTCCTTCTCCACCGCCGCGCGGTGCGCGCGCCCCGTGACGACCGCGATGCGGTCGGGGCCGGCGAGGGGCGCGAGGCGATCCCACGTGTCACGCAGGAGCGTCTGCCCCGACCCGGTCAGGTCGTGCAGGAATTTCGGGGCGTCGGCGCGGGACAGCGGCCAGAGCCTGCTTCCGATACCGCCGGCGGGAATGACTGCATAGAAGTTCTCGATCGGCTCGGCCATGCCCCCAGGTTATCCGGACCGCCACGGCCGGCGAACGACGCGCGAATGGGGGTGCGCGCCGCTCCAACTCGAGAGATCTCTTGACGTCAAGACACTTAGGCTCGCCTAATCGTCGCCCCCCGCACCACGGGAATAGGATGATCGCGGCGTCCGAGTGACGTTGCGCGGCCTCGCGCCGCGGAGGGGCATCGACCCGCCCCGCTCGTGTTCGACCCAGGGAGGACGACCGTGTCTGCTCCAGCACGCGTCATACCGTCGGTATCGGAAACCACCTCCAAGGTTCCGCGTGGAACCCTGTACCGAGGTCGAGAAGGCATGTGGTCGTGGGTGCTGCATCGCATCACCGGCATCGCGATCTTCTTCTTCCTCCTGGTGCATGTCCTCGACACTGCGCTGATCCGCGTATCGCCCGAGGCGTACAACGCGGTCATCGGCACCTACAAGAACCCGATCATGGGCCTCGGCGAGATCGTCCTCGTCGGCGCGATCGCGTACCACGCCTACAACGGCCTGCGCATCATCGTCGTGGACTTCTGGGCGAAGGGCGCCCGCTACCAGCGCCAGCTGTGGTGGGGAGTCCTGGCCCTCTGGGTGATCACGATGGCCGGCTTCGTCCCGAGACATCTGATCAACGTCATCGCCGAGATCTCAGGAGCGCACTGATGACCGCCCCCGCCATCGCCGATCCGCGCAGCCCGCTTTCCCGCCCGCGTCGCAAGGGCCCGAACCTCGAGAAGTGGGGCTGGATCTACATGCGCGCCTCCGGCGTGCTGCTGATCGTCCTCATCTTCGGCCACCTGTTCGTGAACCTCGTCGCCGGCGACGGCATCCGCCAGATCGACTTCGCCTTCGTCGTCGGGAAGTACGCCTCGCCCTTCTGGCAGTGGTGGGACGTGGTGATGCTGTGGCTCGCCCTGATCCACGGCGCGAACGGGATGCGCACGGTGATCAACGACTACGTGACCCATCCGAACACCCGGCGCGTGCTGGTGTGGGCGGTCGGCATCTCCGCCGCCCTCCTGATCCTGCTCGGCACACTCGTGGTCTTCACCTTCGACCCGTGCGTGGGCGTCACCCCCGACAGCAGCCTGTGGAGCATGTGCCAGGGCTGATCATCCGCACTCCACTGAACGCCCCGGAATCCGCACGGCGCCCCGAGACCCAGACGAAAGCATCCATCACGTGAGCACCCAGACCACCGGCGACGTCGTGAAAGACGGCGTTCACTACCATGAGTTCGACATCGTGATCGTCGGTGCGGGCGGCGCAGGAATGCGCGCCGCGATCGAAGCCGGCCCCGGGGCGCGAACCGCAGTCATCTCCAAGCTGTACCCCACCCGCTCCCACACCGGCGCAGCGCAGGGCGGCATGGCCGCCGCCCTGGCGAACGTCGAAGAGGACTCGTGGGAGTGGCACACCTTCGACACCGTCAAGGGCGGCGATTATCTCGTCGATCAGGACGCGGCCGAGATCCTCGCGAAAGAGGCGATCGACGCGGTCATCGACCTCGAGAACATGGGTCTGCCGTTCAACCGCACGCCCGAGGGCAAGATCGACCAGCGCCGCTTCGGCGGGCACACCGCCGACCACGGCAAGACCCCCGTGCGCCGCGCCTGCTACGCCGCCGACCGCACCGGCCACATGATCCTGCAGACGCTGTTCCAGAACTGCGTCCGCCTCGGCATCAACTTCTTCAACGAGTTCTACGTCCTCGACCTGATCACGGTGAAGGATGCTGACGACCAGACGCAGGTCGCGGGCGTCGTCGCCTACGAACTGGCCACCGGAGACCTGCACGTCTTCCACACGAAGGCGATCATCTTCGCCACGGGAGGCTTCGGCAAGATCTACAAGACCACCTCCAACGCCCACACCCTCACGGGTGACGGCGTCGGCATCGTGTGGCGCAAGGGCCTCCCGCTGGAGGACATGGAGTTCTTCCAGTTCCACCCGACGGGCCTCGCGGGCCTCGGCATCCTGCTCACCGAAGGTGCGCGCGGAGAGGGCGCGATCCTGCGCAACGCGAGCGGCGAGCGCTTCATGGAGCGCTACGCCCCGACTATCAAAGACCTCGCGCCGCGCGACATCGTGAGCCGCTGCATGCAGCAGGAGGTCAAGGAGGGGCGCGGCGCAGGCCCGCACCGCGACTACGTGCTGCTGGACTGCACCCACCTGGGCGCCGAGGTGCTCGAGACCAAGCTCCCCGACATCACCGAATTCGCCCGCACCTACCTCGGCGTCGACCCCGTCGTCGAGCCCGTGCCGGTCATGCCCACCGCGCACTACGCCATGGGCGGCATCCCGACCAACGTCAATGCCGAAGTGCTCTCGACGAACACGAACGTCGTGCCGGGGCTGTACGCGGCCGGCGAGTGCGCGTGCGTGTCGGTGCACGGCTCGAACCGCCTGGGCACCAACTCGCTCCTGGACATCAACGTCTTCGGGAAGCGCGCCGGACGCAACGCCGTCGAATACGTCCAGACCGCCGACTTCGTGCCGATGCCGGAAGACCCGGCCAAAGAGGTGCGCGAGCTCATCGAAGGGCTCCGCGCCAACAAGGGCACCGAGCGCATCTCGGTGCTGCGCAAGACCCTGCAGGACGAGATGGACATGGGTGCCCAGGTGTTCCGCACCGAGGAGTCGCTCACGCACGTGCTCGGTGTGATCGAGGACCTGCGCGACCGCTTCCTGAACATCCACGTCGATGACAAGGGCAAGCGCTACAACACCGACCTGCTCGAGGCCGTCGAGCTCGGCTTCCTCCTCGATCTCGCGGAGGTGGTGGTCTTCACCGCCCGCAACCGCAAGGAGAGCCGCGGCGGCCACATGCGCGACGACTATCCGAAGCGCGATGACGAGACGTACATGAAGCACACGATGGCGTACCTGTCCGGCGACCCGCACTCGTCGAACGCCGACGATCACATCCGGCTCGACTGGAAACCCGTCGTGATCACGCGGTACCAGCCGATGGAGAGGAAGTACTAGGGATGACGATCGTCACCGACGCTCCGAGCACCACGCAGGATTCCGCCGCCGCGGACGATACCGGCATCCAGGCGTTCCTCGTCACCTTCATCATCCGGCGCTTCGATCCCGAGGTGGACGCCGAGCCGCGCTGGGTCGACTACGACGTCGAGCTGTACTCGACCGACCGGGTGCTCGACGCCCTGCACAAGATCAAGTGGGAGGTCGACGGCTCGCTGTCGTTCCGCCGTTCGTGCGCGCACGGCATCTGCGGTTCGGATGCGATGCGCATCAACGGCCGCAACCGCCTCGCCTGCAAGACGCTGATCAAAGACCTCGACATCTCCAAGCCCATCTACGTCGAGGCGATCAAGGGTCTTCCGCTCGAGAAAGACCTCATCGTCGACATGGAGCCGTTCTTCGCCTCGTATCGCGCGGTGCAGCCGTTCCTGATCGCGAACTCCACCCCGCCGAAGGACAAGGAGCGGATCCAGTCCATCGCCGACCGCGAGATCTTCGACGACACCACCAAGTGCATCCTGTGCGCCGCGTGCACGTCGTCGTGCCCCGTGTTCTGGACCGACGGACAGTACTTCGGACCCGCCGCGATCGTCAACGCGCATCGGTTCATCTTCGACTCCCGCGACGACGCGGCCGACGTGCGCCTCGACATCCTCAACGACAAAGAGGGCGTCTGGCGCTGCCGCACGACCTTCAACTGCACCGAGGCATGCCCCCGCGGCATCGAGGTGACCAAGGCGATCGCCGAGGTCAAGCAGGCAGTGCTCCGCGGTCGTTCGTAGCGCCCGGGTCGCAGCAGCGAGTGACTGAGATCCGGGACACCGTCGTCCCCGCCCGCTCACGGGTAGCGGTCTCTGCGGCGTACGCCGCGCAAGGTCTCGGCTACGCCGTGATCGTCACGACGCTGCCCTCGTTCAAAGCCCACCAGCAGATCGACGACACCGCGGTCGCGCTGATCATCCTGCTGGTGTGCGCGGCCGCGGCGGTCGGCTCCGTCGTCGCCGACCTGATCGCCAAACGCGCCGGCAGCCGGATATCGCTCGTCGTCGGCCTGCTGCTGGAAGTCGTCGGCGTCGCGATCGTCTGGATGGATCTCCCGCTCTGGGCGTTCGTGACGGGCTTCGCGATCTACGGCATCGGCCTGGGTGGCGTCGACGCCGCCGGCGCGATGCAGGGCGTGCTCGTCCAGCGCAGGTACGGCCGCGACCTGATGGGCGGCTTCTTCGCGTCGTACACGGCGGCGGCCATCGTCGGGGCTCTCGCCGTCGCCGGCTCCGCCGCCGTCGGTGCCGCGCCGTCCGCGCAGCTCGCCCTGGCCGTCGTCATCGCGCTGGGTGTCGCGGTCTGGGGCCTGTTCGCCTTCGACCGGACCCACGCCGCCGCCGCCCCGGGCGCGGCGGCCAAGACCCCGCTCCCCCGCCGCGGCATCTGGCTGTTCGGCTTCGTTATCCTGGCGGCGTTCACGCTGGATTCGGGCGTGAGCACGTGGAGCACGGTCTACCTGCAGGACGATCTGGCCGCCGTCGCCGCGATCGCCCCACTCGGGTACGCCGCGTACCAGCTAGCGATCCTGCTCACCCGCCTCGCGACCGATCGGGTCGTCGACCGATGGGGCCCCCGGCCCGTGGTGCTGTGCGCGACGATCGTGTCGATCATCGGGCTGGTGGCCGTCGCCGTGCTGCCGTTCATCGCCGCCGCCATCGTCGGCTTCGCCCTGGCCGGCGTCGCGGTCGGAGCCCTCGTGCCGATCTCGTTCACCTCGGCCGGAGCGCTGGCCCCGCTCCGCAGCGACGAGATCATCGCCCGGGTCAACCTGTTCAACTACGTCGGCGCGGTGCTCGGTGCGGTCGTGATCGGGCTCCTCGCCGATGGTCCGGGGCTCGGCCTCGGCTTCCTCGTGCCGGCGCTGCTGCTGGTTCCCGTCCTGTTCGTGGCCCGGCGCTTCCGCGCCGCGGCGCGTGCGGATGATCGTGCGACGGCGGATGCAGCATCCCGCGATCGCTAATCTGAAGGCGTGAGCGACGAGACGGCGGGGCTCGACAAGCCCGACCCCCGCACTGCGGCAGACGCCGCCGCCCGCGAGGAGGAGACCCTCCGTCAGCGGTGGGAAGCGACCCAGGACTCGCTGCGCGTGCGGTTCGACGAGCCGATCCAGGCGGCGACGAAGCTCACCAGGGCGACGATGGCGTGGTTCCCGGTCAGGGTGTGGCGCCATTTCCTGCAGAACAACGGATTCCTGATGGGCGCGGGCATCAGCTACCAGGCGCTGTTCGCGATCTTCGCCGCGATCTACGTCGCGTTCGCCGTCGTCGGACTCTGGCTCGGCGGCAACCCGCAGGCCGTCCAGGGCATGATCGACGTGATCAACAGCTACATCCCCAACCTGATCGCCGAGACCGGCGGCGTCATCACCCCGGAGCAGGTGGAGGCGATCGCGTCGCAGACCTCCAGCGTGCTGAGCATCACGGGCCTGATCGCACTCGGCACCGTCATCTGGACCGCGATCGGCTGGGTCACCTACTCGCGTCGCGGGGTGCGGGAGCTGTTCGGCATCCCGCCCGATCGACGCAGCTACGTCCTCCTGAAGGCCCGCGACCTCGTGGCCGCCATGATCTTCGGTGTGGCCCTCGTGGTCGGTGCGGCGCTGAGCTCGATCAGCGCGTGGGCTCTCGCGTGGGTGCTGTC
The DNA here is from genome assembly GCF_964244775.1 of uncultured Microbacterium sp. Taxonomy (NCBI): domain Bacteria; kingdom Bacillati; phylum Actinomycetota; class Actinomycetes; order Micrococcales; family Microbacteriaceae; genus Microbacterium; species uncultured Microbacterium sp. The sequence goes on along the minus strand of NZ_CAXTJR010000002.1, from coordinate 17,943 downwards.
GCTGTTCGGCATCGACACCGGATCGGGGGTGCTCAATTCCAGCATCCGGATCGGCTCGATCCTCGTGTCGTTCGCCCTCAACGCCGCCGCGCTCGCGGCGATGTTCCGCTTCCTCACCGGCACCCAGCTGCGCTGGCGCATCATCTGGCCCGGAGCGCTGCTGGGCGGCGGTGCGCTGACCATCGTCCAGTTCGGTGCGGGGCTGCTCCTGAGCTACACGCCTTCGAACCCCCTGCTGGCGACCTTCGCGATCTTCGTCGGACTGCTGCTGTGGTTCAAGGTCAACGGCATCGTCATGCTCGTCGCCGCGGCCTGGGTCGCCGTGGACTCGCACGACAAGGACATGCCGATCCTCGCCCAGACCGAGGCGGAGCGCCTCGCGGCCGAGCACGCGGCGCTGCTGCTCGCCGCGCAGGTGCGGCTGCGGACAGCGCTCGAAGCGCGCGAGGCCGCGTCGTGGTTGCACGCGTGGGCGGCCGACCGAGCGGTGCGCGAAGCCGAGACCGAGCTGGCCAGGGTCGAGGCGGCGACTCCGCCGCCGCCGTCCTCGAGGGGTTCGGGCCGGGTGCGCGTCGGGCGGTCCGCCTGACGGGGGGTCTGACGGTCGGCGCGTCGGCAGCCCTCGGTAGGCTGAGCCGGTGCCCCCACGCGTCCGTATCGCCACCGTCAACGTCAATGGAATCCGCGCCGCAGCCCGCAACGGCATGCACGACTGGCTCGAGTCGGCCGACGTCGACATCCTGACCCTCCAAGAGGTCCGCGCCACGGCAGCCGACCTCGCCACGGCGCTGCCCGGCTGGCAGATCGTGAACGACGAGGCCATCGCGAAGGGCCGCGCGGGGGTGGCGATCGCCGCACGCACGCCGCTGGAGGTCTGGCGCGTCGAGCTCGCCGGTGAGTCCCTCGAATCGAAGGGCCGCTGGATCGAGGCCGACATCGCGATCGGCGGCGAGACCCTGACCGTCGTGAGCGCCTACGTCTTCACCGGCGAGGACGGCACCCCCAAACAGGATGCGAAGTACGCGTTCCTCGATGCGATGGGCGAGCGCATGCCGCAGCTCGCCGCCGACGGCGGTCTCGCGCTCATCACCGGAGACCTGAACGTCGGGCACCGCGAGCTCGACATCCGCAACTGGAAGGGCAACGTCAAGAAGGCCGGCTTCCTGCCTCGGGAGCGGGCTTACTTCGACCGGTTCCTGGGAGCGGCCGGTACGACCGTCACGGGAGTCGACGGGTCGGTCGGCCCCGGCCTCGGCTGGGTGGATGTCGGACGCCGCTTCCACGGCCAGGTCGACGGTCCGTACACCTGGTGGTCGAGCAGGGGCAAGGCGTTCGACAACGACACCGGCTGGCGCATCGACTACCACCTCGCCACCCCCGCACTGGCCGACCGGGTCATCGACTACCGGATCGCCCGCGCCGCGTCGTGGGACACCCGGTGGAGCGATCACGCGCCGGTCATCGTGGATTACACGATCGGCAGCTGAAGGCCGGCTTTCGTTCGCCGGGCCGGCGGGCACGGCGGGGCGCAGCATCCGTCGCCCTAAGCTGGAGCAGTGAACAAACCGCGCCTCTACTCCGGCATGCAGCCCTCCGCCGACTCGCTCCAGATCGGCAACTACATCGGGGCTCTCATGCAGTGGCGCGACCTGCAGGACTCGTACGACGCATTCTTCTCGGTGGTCGATCTGCACGCCCTCACCCAGCCGAACGACCCGTCGGAGCTCCGTGAGAAGACCCGCCGGACGGCCGCGCAGTACATCGCCGCCGGCATCGAACCGTCGCGCTCGACGCTGTACGTGCAGTCGCACGTGCCCGCGCACTCCGAGCTGGCCTGGATCCTCTCCACGATCACCGGGTTCGGCGAAGCCGGGCGCATGACGCAGTTCAAGGACAAGTCGGCCCGGTACGGCGCCGATGCGACGAACGTCGGACTCTTCACGTATCCGGTGCTGATGGCATCCGACATCCTGCTCTATCAGACCGACATCGTGCCCGTCGGCGAAGACCAGAAGCAGCACATCGAGCTCACGCGCGACCTCGCCGAGCGGTTCAACAGCCGGTACGGCGAGGCGTTCACCGTGCCGATGCCGGTGATCCAGCGCGAGACCGCGCGCATCTACGACCTGCAGAACCCGACGGCGAAGATGTCGAAGTCGGCCGAGTCGGACGCGGGCGTGCTGTGGATGCTCGAAGACCCGGCGGTCACCCAGAAGAAGATCATGCGCGCCGTCACCGACAGCGAGGGCGTCGTGCGCTTCGACCGCGAGACCAAGCCCGGGGTGTCGAACCTCCTCGTGATCTATGCGGCACTAAGCGGCCAGCAGATCGCGTCGATCGAGAACGAGTACGCCGGGCGCGGGTACGGCGACTTCAAGAAGGGTCTCGCCGAGGTCGTGGTCTCGGAGTTCGAGCCGGTGCGCGCCCGCGCGCTGGAACTGCTCTCCGACCCCGCTGAGCTCGACCGCGTGCTCGCGCAGAACGCCGGCCGCGCCGCCGAGGTCGCCGACCGCACCCTCTCGGACGTATACGACAAGATCGGCCTGCTCCGCCGGGTGTAGCCCGCGGCCCGCGGCCCGCTCGCCTCGCGTGCCATATCTCCGCCTCGATTCGTCGGGTGGTGCGTTGCCCAGTCTTGGCGCGGAGCGCCCGCCGTCTCGTGCTGGTCGAGGCGGAGTTATGGCACGACCCGTTCGCGGACCGGCGAGAACCGGCGCGCTCAGCTGCTCTGCGTGCGATGCGTGCGCGCGAGCGCGCGCAGCGCGATGAACACCTCATCCGGCTGATACATGATCTGTGCGGCAGTGAATCGGATCGTCGCGAAACCGAGAGACGCCAGTGCCAGATCTCGCTCACGATCCTTGACCTGCTGCTCCCACGTGGCGTGGAACTGCTTGCTATCGCACTCGACGACGAGCCAGCCATCCACAACGTGGTCAACGCGACCGATACCGTCGAACTCCACCTGTGGTTCCACGGTGCAGCCGAGCGTGCGGAGCATCAGTCTCACCAGAGTCTCCGGCCCCGATTCGGCTCGAGCATCGATCAGCTGCTCGAGGATGCGATATCGAGCAGGCAGTGCGGCGAACATCTCGCGCACGTCGAGAAGGCTGACGAGCTTCTTGTTCAGCGCACTGTCGATGGTGGCGATCGAATGCCGCGCCGACTGGCAGAGCACCGACTGTGCCAGCGCATCCAGGATGCTGACGCACGTCGGAGTGGCGTCGTCGGGCCGGACCAGCGGCATCCAATGCACACGGAACTCCCGCGAGCGGCGCGGGGGAAGCGGCGCAGGCGGGGACGCGGCCGATCGCAGCCGACTGGACCCCCGCTCGACATGCGTGTGAAGACGTCGGTTGTCGAACACGAAGACGCCGAGAAGTTGCAGCAACGACAGGCAGGCAAGCCGACCGCCCACGCGTACAGCCGACTGCACCTGCTCCGGAGCGGTCGAGGCGAGATATCGATCACGGCGCACACGGACCAGTCGGCCGGCCCGGAGGGCACTCGCGATGCCGCGACGTGTGACGCCGTGAGCGAGAAGCTCGGCCCGGGTGAGAAATTCGAGATCACCGACCATGGACCCAGGCTGGTGCGCCGGCAGGAGCGCCGCGGGGGTCGCGGGAAGAAGTGGGGATGGGTCTTGTCGGAACGACGAGGGGGAGGAACGGGTTGCTGCATCTCCGGCGCGGTGCCCCCTCTTCAGCGCCGAAATGTCGAGGGTGCGGATGCCGGACGTGTCACAACTCCGCCTGACAATTCGCCCTGCCCTGACCGCGACGCGGAATTCACGAATCCGGCTCGCTGCCCCGGGTCGGCGAGGAGGAGTTGTGGCACGCGGGCCGGCGGGACGCCGGGCTAGGGTGGGCCGGATGGAGCCCGTCACGCTGCGCACCGCGCGCCTGGAGCTGTCGATCCCGACCGAAGCCGACATCGACGCGATCTTCGAGGCGTGTCAGGATGCCGGCATCCAGCGCTACACGACGGTCCCGTCGCCGTACGAACGGCGTCACGCCGAGGAGTTCATCCCGATCGCAGCGGCGCACTGGGCGGACGACGTCGAGCAGACCTGGGCCGTGCGCGAGGGCGACACGGTGGCCGGAATGGTCGGCCTCTACCGGATGGGCAAGGGCGCGGCCGAGCTCGGCTACTGGATGTCGCCCGCATCGCGCGGACGAGGGCTCCTCACCGAGGCCGCGCAGGCGGTCGTCGATTGGGCGTTCGCCGATGAGGGCCTCGCCCTCGTGCGGATCGAATGGCGTGCCGTCGTCGGCAACATCCCGTCCGCACGGGTGGGGCGCGCGCTGGGATTCCGCTACGAAGGCCTCCTCCGTCAGGCGCTGCTCAGCCCGACCGGGCGCGACGACGGCTGGGTCGCCGGCCTCCTGCGCGACGATGACCGCACGCCCCAGCCGTGGCCGGTCCTGCCGGACTGACCCGCCCGCAGCAGGGATAGGGTGGGCGCATGCCGGAGATGCCCGAGGTTCAGGGCCTGGTCGACTTCCTGCGCGGACGGCTGACCGGGGTCGAGATCACGCGCGTCACGGTGGCCGCCATCGCGGCCCTCAAGACTTACGATCCGCCGGTGCAGGCGCTCCACGGCGCGGTCGTCACCGGCCTCGAGCGCCACGGCAAGTTCATCGACATCTCCACGGCCCCCACCACGGAAGGGTCGGATGCTGCTCCCCACTTGATCTTCCACCTCGCCAAGGCGGGCTGGCTGCGCTGGTACGACCAGGTCTCCACGACGCTCATCCGGCCGGGCAAGACGCCCATCGCGCTGCGCGTGGCGTTCGGTGATGGTGCAGGATTCGACCTGACCGAGGCCGGCACGAAGAAGTCGCTCGCCGTGTACGTGGTGCGCGATCCGGCCGACGTGCCGGGCATCGCCCGGCTCGGGCCCGATCCGCTGGGGGCGGGGTTCGACCGCGACACCCTCGCGGGGCTCCTGGCCGGCCGACGCACGCAGATCAAGGGAGTGCTGCGCGACCAATCCGTCATCGCAGGCGTCGGCAACGCGTACTCAGACGAGATCCTGCACGTCGCGAAGACGTCGCCGTACGCGCTGGCCGCGACGCTCAGCGACGAAGAGATCGACCGCCTGTACGCGGCGATGATCGACACACTGACGGATGCTGTGGCGGAGGCATCCGGCAAGCCACCGGCGGACCTGAAGGACGCGAAGCGCCGAGGGATGCGGGTGCACGGCCGCCGCGGAGAGATCTGCCCTGTGTGCGGCGACACCGTGCGCAGCGTGTTCTTCGCCGACAACAGCCTCGAATACTGCCCGACCTGCCAGACCGGTGGGAAAATCCTCGCCGACCGGCGGCTGAGCCGGCTGCTGAAGTAGCGAGCGTTTCGCCCTACGAAAGGGCGGTGACGTCGTCGTCGACCCAGTCGAGCGACTTCGTCACGGCTTTGCGCCAGAGCCGCACGCGGCGGTCGGCCTCGTCCCGAGGCATCCGCGGCTCCCATCGCGCGCCCTCGCGCCACTGCGCGCGCAACGCGTCGCGATCGCGCCACACTCCGGTCGCCAGGCCCGCAGCGTACGCCGCCCCGAGCGCCGTCGTCTCGATCACGGCGGGGCGCACCACGGGGATGCCGAGGATGTCGGCCTGGAACTGCATCATCAGCTCATCGCGCGATCCGCCGCCGTCGACCCGCAGCTCGGCGAGGTCGGAACCGGTGTCGGCCACGATCGCGTCGATGACATCGCGCGACTGGAAGGCCGCCGCCTCGATCGCGGCGCGCGCAATGTGGGCCTTGTTGACGTAGCGGGTGAGGCCAACGAGCGCGCCGCGGGCGTCGGGGCGCCAGTAGGGCGCGAACAGTCCGGAGAACGCCGGAACGAAATAGGCCCCGCCGCTGTCATCGACGGTGGAGGCGAGGCGGGCCACCTCGGCGGCCGAGCTGATGATGCCGAGGTTATCGCGCAGCCACTGCACGAGCGATCCGGTGACGGCGATCGAGCCCTCGAGCGCGAATCGCGCGGGCTCGTCGCCGCAGCGGTAGGCGACCGTCGTCACCAGCCCGTGCTGCGAGCGCACGATCTCGGTGCCGGTGTTCACGAGTAGGAAGTTCCCGGTGCCGTACGTGTTCTTGGACTGCCCTTGATCGAAGGCGGCCTGCCCGAAGGTCGCCGCCTGCTGATCGCCCAGGATGCCGGCGATCGGGATGCCGCGGGCCGCGGGCGGCTCGTGGACCTCTGCGACGACACCTGACGACGAGACGATCTCGGGCAGCATGCTCCGCGGAATGCCGAAGACCGCGAGGAGTTCGTCCGACCAGTCGAGGGTGGCGAGGTCCATGAGCAGCGTCCGGCTCGCGTTCGTGACGTCTGTGACGTGGATTCCGCCGCGGGTGTCGCCGGTGAGGTTCCAGATCACCCACGTGTCGGGGGTGCCGAACAGCAGATGGCCGGCCTCGGCATCCTTCCGCGCGCCGCGCACGTTCTCGAGCACCCAGGCGATCTTCGACGCGGAGAAGTAGGTCGCCAGCGGCAGCCCGGTCGTGTCGGCGAAGCGGTCGGTGCCGCCGTCGGCGGCGAGGTCGTCGATATGCCGCTGCGTACGGGTGTCCTGCCAGACGATCGCGTTGCAGACGGGTCGTCCGGTGCGGCGGTCCCACACGATGACGGTCTCGCGCTGATTCGTGATGCCCAGGCCCGCGATGTCGGCGGGCCCGAGCCCCGCTTCGTCGAGCGCGGTGGCGAGCACCCACTGAGAGTTCGTCCAGATCTCGATGGGGTCGTGCTCGACCCACCCGGCACGCGGGAAGATCTGCTCGTGCTCACGCTGCGCGGTGGCCACGATCCCGCCCTCGGCGTCGAACACGATCGCGCGCGTCGAGGTCGTCCCCTGGTCGAGCGCCAGCACATGATCGGCCACGTCGTGTCTCCTTCGCGTCGTGCGGCTGGGCCCCTCGAGTCGTTCGGGAGGCGGCCCGGTCAGGCTATCGCGCGTCGACGAAACCGTCGGCCGCGTCCGACGACGCGTCATCCGTGGTGGCCGTGGGTGCCGTGGTCGTGAGGCCAGCCCAGCTCGGATCGGCGGCGTGCACCTTCTCCAGGGCGCGCCGCACCTCCCGGTCGCGCTCCTCAGGGTCCCACCCGAGCAGCGGCGCGATCGCCTCGGCGATCTCGGCGGCGACCTCGGCGGACGCGTGCCCGATGAACGCGAGGGGCGTGCGGCGCTGCAGGACATCGTCGATGTGCACGACGGCTTCGGTGCGCGCGACGTGCCGGAGCTCGCCGGTGCTGTAGGACGGGAGACTCGCCAGGGGGCGGTCGTCGGGGTCGGAGTCGATCGCCCGGATGACGTCTGCCGCCACCGTGCCGTAGCGCTCGAGCAGGGTCGCTACCCGGGGCAGGCCCAGCCCCGTGTCGTGCGCGCCGATCCACTGGCGTCGCGCCCGCTCGGTCGTGGGGAAGCCGGCGCCTCCGCCGATCGGCAGCCCTTTCGTCGAGCGACGGCGGGGCTGTGCCAGCAGCGCGAGTGCGCGGTCGGCGAGGTGCTCGGCCGACGCGCGGAACGTGGTCCACTTGCCGCCGACGAGGCTCAGGACGGTCGTGTGCGATGGGCCGCCCAGCTCCTCGGCGTCGATGCGGTAGTCGCGCGAGACGAACCCGGGGGCGAGATCCCCGTGACCGGGCAGCGGCCGCACACCGGCGAACCGATAGACGATCTGTGCCCGGCTCACCGCGATCTCGGGCAGCACCTGCCCGATCAGATCGATGAAGTAGTCGACCTCGGCCTCGGTGCACACGGCGGGTTCGGCCATGTCGTGCTCGAGATCCGACGTGCCCACCAGCACCCGCCCGTTGAGCGGGTAGATGAGCACGATCCGGCCGTCCTTGTGCTCGAAGAACAGCTCGCGCCCGCCCGTGGCGGCCAGCAGATCGGGGTTGTCGAGCACGATGTGCGCGCCCTTCGTGCCGCCCATGCGCACCGTCGGGTCGCCCAGCGCCGCGTTGGTGAGGTCGGTCCACGGTCCGCTCGCGTTGATGACGACGGATGCGGTGAACGGCACTTCTTCGCCGGTCTCGGCGTCGCGCAGCACGATGCGACCGTCCCGGGAGGCGACCGCCGCGGTGTAGTTCGCGGCGCGGGCGCGATCAGACGGCGAAGCCTGGGCCGGATCGGCGGCGCCGGCCACAGCATCCCGGAGCACATCGATCGCGAGCCGCTCGGGATCGCGGAGCGAGGCATCCCAATACGTGGCGGTGTAACGGATCTTCGGATCGAGGTCCGGCAGCTGCTCGAGCGAGCGCCGCCGACCGTGGAAGGAGTGGCGGCCGACGCGATCGCCCGTGGCGAAGAGGCCGCCGCGCGAGAACGAGTCGTAGATGACGAGGCCGATCTTGATGAGGGCGGCGCCGCGTTCGCGACGCGCGCCGCCGCCGTGGCGGAGGAAGCGCAGGGGGGCCGTGAGCACCCCGCTGAAGGTGGAGTAGACGGGGATCGTCGTCTGGAGCGGACGCACGTAGTGCGGGGCGATCTGCAGCAGGCCGTTGCGCTCGGTCACCGCCTCGTGCACGAGACGGAACTCGCCGTTCTCTAGATAGCGGATGCCGCCGTGGATCATGTGCGACGATGCCGCCGATGCCCCGCTGACGAAGTCGGAGCGCTCCACGAGCGCCACATCCACGCCCTGCAGGGCGAGATCGCGGAAAGTCGCGAGGCCGTTGATGCCTCCGCCGATGATCAGCACGTCGGCGTACGGTCGCTCCGCCAAGCTGCGGAAAGTGTGCCGCGCGAAAGACGCGCTTCGTTGATCAACCATTGCTCCCCCTCAACCCCTCCAGGCTACGCGGCGGTGGCGGCGTGCGACGCCATCTGCCGGGGGTTCATCCGTCGTCGTGGAATGAATCCCCACAGCGCGCGTTGACTAGACTCAGAGCAATACAGTGCTCCGGGGTCGGTGAGAATCCGAACCGGCGGTGATAGTCCGCGAGCCGAGGCGCGCATCCGATTCCGGATGCTGCCGAGGCTGATCCGGTGAAAATCCGGAACCGACGGTGATGCGAGGGACAGCCCTCGTCAGTCCGGATGGGAGGCAGCACGAGACGGCGTGACGCGCGCCGCCGCCTGCCGCAACCTCGAGTTCGACCAGAGGCAGACGGATGACGACGCAGGACGCGGAACGCGCGGCGATGGATCGCGCGCTCATCATCGCGCGAAACGGCCCTCGCGGGGTGAACCCCCAAGTGGGCGCCGTGATCCTCTCGCCGTCCGGTGACGTGCTGGCCGAGGGCTGGCACCGCGGCGCCGGAACCAACCACGCCGAGGTCGACGCGCTCTCGAAGCTGCCCGCCGGCGGGGCGCGCGGCGCGACCGCCGTCGTCACACTCGAGCCGTGCAATCACCGCGGGCGCACCGGCCCGTGCTCGGAGGCCCTGATCGCCGCGGGCGTCGCCCGGGTCGTGTACGCGGTCGATGACCCGAACCCGGCTGCCGGCGGCGGCGCCGAGCGCCTCGCCGAAGCCGGCGTAGAGGTCGTCGCCGGCGTCGAACGCGCTGCCGGCGAGGAACTGCTCGCCTCGTGGTCCGAGACGACACGCTTGGGTCGCCCGCACGTCACCGTCAAGTGGGCGCAGAGCCTGGACGGGCGGGCCGCGGCCGCCGACGGCACGAGCCGGTGGATCACCGGACCGGATGCTCGGGCCGATGTGCACCGTCGGCGCGCCGCCGCAGACGCGATCGTGGTGGGCACGGGCACCGTGCTCGCCGACGACCCATCGCTGACCGCCCGGGACGAGCGCGGCGCGCTGCGCGACACCCAGCCGCAGCCCGTCGTGATAGGCCGGTCGGAGACGCCTGCGGATGCCGCGATCCGCCGCCACCCCAAGCCTCCCCTGTTCTACGCCGACCACGATCTGGCGGGGGTCCTCGCCGACCTGCGCGAGCGGGGCATCCAGCGCGTGTTCGTCGAGGGCGGCCCGACGCTCGCGAGCGCCTTCCTGCGCGCCGGCCTCGTCGACGAGGTGCTCGCCTACGTCGCCCCCGTGCTGCTCGGCGGCGAGCGTCTGGCCGTCACCGACATCGGAGTGACGACGATCGGCGCCGCGCAGCGTCTGGACGTGGCATCCGTCCAGACCCTCGGCGACGACCTGCTGATCACGCTGCTGACCCGTGGCGCGCCGATATCCGCATCGACATCAACCGGGCGGGCAGCGCTCGATCCCCCGCTCGTCGATCACAAAGGAGCCCGCTGATGTTCACCGGAATCATCGAAGAGATCGGCGCGATCACCGCCGTCGAGGCGTCCGGCGACGGCGTGCGCGTGACGGTCCGATCGCCGAAGACCGTGTCGGATGCCGCGCACGGCGACTCGATCGCGGTCAGCGGCGTGTGCCTGACGGTCGTCGGCCGCGGGGACGACTGGTTCACCGCCGACGTCATGCGCCAGACCCTCGACATGTCGACGCTGGCCGGTATCGATGCCGGGCGCCCGGTGAACCTCGAGCGGGCGACGCCCGCGAATGGCCGCCTGGGCGGCCACATCGTGCAGGGCCACATCGACGGCACCGGCGAGATCCTCGAGGTGCGCCCCGGCGATCAGTGGCGGGTCATCCGCATCGCCCTCCCCGACCACCTCGCGCCGCTCGTCGTCGACAAGGGCTCGGTCGCGATCGACGGTGTGTCGCTGACGGTGAGTGCGGCAAGCCCCGCCCCTTCGGCAGGCTCGGCGGCCGAAGGCGGGCAGTGGTTCGAGGTCTCGCTCATCCCCGAGACCCTCGTCGCCACGACCCTCGGCGACCGCCGGCCCGGCGACCGCGTCAACCTCGAGACCGACATCCTCGCCCGGCACGTGCAGCGCCTGCTGGCCTTCGCCCCGAGCGCCACGAACCCGAACGGAGCGGCATCCGCCGCTCAGCTGGAAGGAGGCTCGCGATGAGCCTTGCCACCATCCCCGAGGCCCTCGACGCGCTCCGCGCCGGCCGGCCGGTCATCGTCGCGGACGATGAGAACCGCGAGAACGAAGGCGACGTCATCCTGTCGGCGCAACTGGCGACGCCGGAATGGATCGCCTGGACCGTGCGCTGGTCGAGCGGCTTCATCTGCGCGCCGATGCCCGCCGACTGGGCCGACCGGCTCGATCTTCCGCCGATGGTCGCCCTGAACGAAGACGCGCGCGGCACCGCGTACACCGTGAGCGTCGACGCGGCCGATCGCAGGAACTCGACCGGCATCAGCGCGAACGACCGCGCGCACACCCTGAACGTGCTGGCCGACCCTGCGTCCACCCCCGGCAGCGTCATCCGCCCTGGCCACATCCTGCCGCTGCGGGCAGTGGACGGCGGGGTGCGGGAGCGCGGCGGCCACACCGAGGCCGCGGTCGAGCTCATGAAGCTCGCGGGGCTCGCGCCGGTCGGCGCGATCGCCGAGGTGGTCGCCGAGGACGGCGGCATGATGCGGCTGCCCGGGCTCATCGAGCTCGGCGAGCGCGACGGCGTCCTGGTCATCACGATCGAGCAGCTCATCGCCCACCTGGGCGAGGTCGATCCGATCGATTCGACCACCACCGCCGTGCACAAGCGCCGCGTGAGCCTGCGTGCCGAGGCCCACGTGCCCACCGCGCACGGAGATTTCCGCTTCCTCGCCTACAAAGACCGCGTGACGGGCACCGACCACCTCGCGGTGATCTCCGGCGATCTCACCGACGACGCACCGCTCGTGCGCGTGCACTCGGAGTGCCTGACCGGTGAGGCGTTCGACTCGCTCAAATGCGAGTGCGGGCCGCAATTGGATGCTGCGCTCGACGCCATCTCGACCCAGGGCGGCGTCGTGATCTACATGCGCGGCCACGAGGGTCGCGGCATCGGGCTCATCAACAAGCTGCGCGCCTACAGCCTGCAGGAGCGCGGGCTCGACACGGTCGACGCGAACCTCGCCCTCGGGCTGCCGGCGGATGCCCGCGACTACGCCGCCGCAGCCGGCATCCTCGCCGATCTCGGTGTCGAGAAGGTGCGCCTGCTCACGAACAACACAGACAAGGTGCGCCAGCTGCGCGAGCTCGGGCTGGAGATCAGCGAGCAGGTGCCGCTGCTCGTGGGCGTGGGTCCGAACAACCACCAGTACCTCTCGACCAAGCGCGATCGGATGGGGCACATCATCGCCGAAGCCGACCTCGAGGACGCCATCGCCCAGATGCACGATGCCGGTACCGCGGCGCAGGGAGCCGGAGCATGAGCGGCAAAGGCGCACCCATCGTCGGCGGTACGGACGCCTCGGGATTGAATATCGTGGTGATCGCCGGCACCTGGCACGAGGTCATCTCCGAGGGCCTGATCGCCGGCGCCGCGCGCGCTCTGGACGCCGCGGGCGCCGACTGGCGCCTCGTGCGGGTGCCGGGCTCGTTCGAGCTTCCGGTCGCGGCCAAAGCTGCGCTGGATGCGGGTGCCGACGCCGTGGTCGCGCTCGGCGTCATCATCCGCGGCGGGACCCCGCACTTCGAGTACGTCTCGGCCGCGGCCACCGATGGGCTGACCCGCGTCGCGCTCGACACGGGCAAGCCGGTCGGCTTCGGTCTGCTGACCCTCGACGACGAGCGGCAGGGCCTTGACCGCGCAGGTCTCGAAGGATCGAAAGAGGACAAGGGCGCGGAAGCTGCGGATGCCGCGATCCGCACCGCCCTCGTGCTCCGCGCGCTGCGCGCCTGACCGGGGCGGTGCCGTCAGTCCAGGAACAGCGCCCTCAGCCGCTTCGTCGTGAAGACCAGCCCGACGGCGATCATCGCCACGAAGTATGCGACGTGGATGTACATCGCCGGCGAGAGCGCTCCGGTCGTCAGGCCCCGGATCAACTCGACGCCGTGCCAGAGCGGGAGGGCCTGCACGATCCATTGCACCCACTCGGGGTAGATCGTGATGGGGTAGAACGTCGCCGAGAAGAGGAACATCGGCAGCATGATGAGGTTGATCCAGTCCATCTGCTGGAACGCCTTCATGTAGCTCGTGATCGCCATGCCGAGGCTCGCGAAGCCGAACGCGATCAGCACGACGGCGGGGAGTGCGAGGATCGCCGTCCACGCGAGGTTCAGGCCGAAGGCCTGCATGATGACCATGAACCCGCACGCGTACAGCAGACCGCGCAGGAGCGCGTACACGATCTCGCCCAGGGCGACGTCGAGCGGGCCGAGCGAGGTTGCCAGCATCCCCTCGTAGAGCTTTCCGTAGTTGAGCTTGAAGAAGACGTTCCAGGTCGAGTCGTACACGGCGCCGTTCATCGCCGAGACGGCCAGGAGCGCGGGGGCGATGTACTGCGCGTACGTCACCGTCACGCCGGTCGTGGTCTGCACGTCTCCGATGAGCGCGCCCAGCCCGATCCCCATCGATGCCAGGTACAGCACGGGCTCGAAGAAGCCCGACAACACCACGACCCAGCTGCTGCTGCGCGCCGCGATGAGTCCGCGCTGCACGACCGCCCACGGATTGCCAGCCCACAGGGCGCGCACGCTGCCGCGCCGGACGACGGCATCCGGCGACGCGGTGGTGAGGGTGCTCATTCGGCGAGCCTCCGCTCGAAGACACGTCGCGCGACGAACCAGCCGCCGATCGTGAGCGCGAGCAGGTAGGCGAGATGCCCCGCGAACACGAGGGGTTCGACGGCGTGGCCGTAGGTCAGCGCTCTGCCGAGCTCTGAGGCGTGCCAGAGCGGCGAGATCCAGCCGATCCACTCGAGGTACGGCGGGAGCACCGACAGGGGATAGAACGTGCCGGAGAAGAGGAACATCGGCATGAAGATGAAGCGCTGCACGAGGGCGAACTGACCCTTGTCGTCGCGCAGCGACCCGGCGTATGCCATCAGCGGAATGCCGAACGAGAGACCGGCGAGCACCCCGACGAAGATCGACATCCACCCCGTCGCAGGGTCGGGCACCGCCTGGAAGATCCAGATGAACAAGTAGTACGCGACAGCGACGACGGCCATCCGCGCGGCGGCGCCGTTCGTCACGCCCGCGGCGATCTGAGTGGATGAGAGCGGCGAGGCGTTGAATCCGTAGAAGTAGCGGCGCCATTTGAAGCCCGACATCACCGGGTACGTGAACTCTTCGCTCGCGACAGCGATCGTCGCGGTCATCAGCAGCGCGGGCGCGACGAAGACGAGGTAGGGCACCTCCTCGCCGCCATCGACGATCGGCACCTGGATGAGCGCCGCGAGGCCGAGCGCCAGGCCCAGGAGGTACACGACCGGCTGACCGATCGCACCGACGACGATGGTCCAGCCGTACGCCCGCATGGCGCGCACCATGTGCTCGGTGACGTACCAGCCGCCGAAGACGCGCGGCTTGCGCCCCCACGCCATCGCCTCGGCGCTCAGGTCGTCGAGCGACGGCTGCGCGATGGTGGCGGATGCTGCAGCATCCGTCGTCCGTTCCGGTTCCTCCGGTCGAGGCACGAGCTCGCTCATTCGATCAGCGTTCGGCCGGTGAGGCGGAGGAACACGTCCTCGAGGCTCGAGCGGCGCACGAGCGACGTGAGGGGCTCGAGGCCCCGCCCGGTGACCCGCTCGAGCGCCTGCTCGCCATTGTCGGCGTAGATGAGCACGCGGTCGGGCAGCACCTCGATGCGATCGCCGATGCCCTCGAGGCTCGTGGCGACCTGCTGGTTGCGCTCCGAGCCGAAGCGCACTTCGAGCACCTCGCGACTGGAGTGCTCGCGGATGAGTGAGACCGGCGTGCCCTCGGCCATGATGCGACCTTTGTCGACGACCACCAGCCGATCGCACAGCTGCTCGGCCTCGTCCATGTAGTGCGTGGTGAGCACGAGCGTCGTGCCGCGCTCCTTCAGCCGGAACAGCCGGTCCCAGAGCACGTGGCGGGCCTGCGGGTCAAGCCCCGTCGTCGGCTCGTCCAGCAGCAGGATGCGCGGGTCGTTGATGAGGCCGCGGGCGATGGTGAGGCGTCGCTTCATGCCGCCCGAGAGCGCGTCGACCTTGCTCTTGGCCTTGTCTTCGAGCGCGGCGAACGCGAGCAGCTCATCGGCCTTCTCATGGCACACCTTGCTCGACAGGCCGAAGTAGCGGCCGTAGATGTACAGGTTCTCGCGGGCGTTCAGCTCGCCGTCGAGGTTGTCCTGCTGCGGCACGACGCCCAGGCGCGAGCGGATCTCGGGGCCGTACTGGTCGGGATCCAGACCCAGGATGCTGAGCCCGCCGCTCGTGCGAGTCGAGACCGCGCCGATCATCTTCATGGTGGTCGACTTGCCCGCGCCGTTGGGCCCGAGGAGCCCGAACGACTCCCCCGGCGCGACCTCGAAGCTCACGCCGTCGACGGCGACGAAGTCGGGCTTGCCCTTGACCTTGTAGGCCTTGACGAGGTTCTCGGCGGCGATGACGGCTGATGGCACCCGTCGAGCCTATTACCGGCCCCCGACGGTCGCCGCGGCCGGAGCGGCCTGAGCGGCCCGAGCGCCCTGAGCGCCAGTCAACCTGGATTGACAGCATCCGGATCTGTCAACTAGCGTTGACGACATGAGCAGCAACGACATCCGCACCCTGATCGGGGCCGCGGCCGAGGGCGAACCGATCGCCGAACTGCATCGGCTCGCCGCGGTGCGCCGTGAGATCGCTCGGGCGGAAGAAGTGCAGGTGCGCCGCGCCCGCGTGCAGGGGTACTCATGGCAGGCCATCGCCGCCGCGCTGGGCGTGACCCGGCAGGCCGCCCACAAGAAGTACGGTCGAAGGTAGGGCACGCCCGCCCACCCGCTTCGCCCGTCGAGGAACGCAAGGAACAGTCATGTCCACCAGTACCACCGTCCGCACCGGTAGCCCGCGCCGGGGGCGCGGAGGCAAGGAGCCCGCGGGTCCGCGCGCGACGTTCCGCCAGCTGCTGCCGTTCATCTTCGAGCACAAGCGCACCCTCGTCGTCGTCGCCGTGCTCAGCATCCTGGGCGCGATCGCCACGCTCGCGCAGCCCCTCCTCGTCGGGCAGCTCATCACGCGCGTGCAGGCGAACGAAGCACTCGGGATGCTGGTGTGGGCGCTCGTCGGCTTCGTCGTCGTCGCCGCCCTGATCTCGGGGTTCCAGCATTTCCTGCTGCAGCGCACCGGCACGGCGGTCGTCTACTCGAGCCGGCGCAAGCTCATCGCCCGCATCCTGCACCTCCCGATCAGCGAGTTCGACGCGCGCCGCACGGGCGACCTCGTCTCGCGCGTCGGCACCGACACGACTCTCCTGTACGCCGTGCTGACGCAAGGACTTGCCGACGCGATCGGCAACTCGCTCATCTTCCTCGGCGCCCTCATCGCGATGGCGATCATCGACCCTGTCCTGCTCGCCATCATCGTGCTTGTCATCGGCGTCTCGGTGGTCGGGGTCGTGCTCCTGAGCGGCCGCATCCGGGTCGCGTCGACCGAGCAGCAGGTCAAGGTCGGCGAACTCGCATCGGGCGTCGAGCGGGCGATCAGTTCGATCCGCACCGTCCGGGCGGCCGGCGCGACCGAGCGCGAGGTCGAAGGCGTCACCGAACGCGCGACCGAGGCCTACGCGGTCGGCGTGCGGATCGCGAAGGTCTCGGCGCTCGTCCTGCCCGTCGCGAGCATCGCACTGCAGGTGTCGCTGCTCGTCGTGCTGGGGGTGGGCGGATTCCGGGTCGCCTCCGGCGCGATCCCGATCGCGAGCCTCGTGACATTCATCATGTTCCTGTTCATGCTCATCGCGCCGCTCGGCTCGACGTTCGGGGCCATCACCTCGGTCAACCAGGCTCTTGGCGCCCTCGGCCGCATCCAGGAGGTGCTCGATCTTCCGGTCGAGACCGATCGCGATGCGGTCATCGCCCAGACCGTCGCGCCCGCACGGGATGCTGTCGATCACGCCGCGATCGAATTCGTCGACGTGCACTTCTCCTACCCCGAGAACGTCGTCGCGGCCCGCGCCGCGGCAGAGGCCGAAGCGGTCCGGGTGCTCGAGAACGCCCACGTCGATCCGGCGACGTCCTCGCTCACCGTCGTCTCCGACGAGGGCTCCGGCGAGGCCTCCGGCGAAATGCGTCCGTGCCCTGTGACGGCCGGGGTGCTGCAGGGCGTCTCGTTCCGGGTGCCGCGCGGCAGCCGAGTGGCGCTGGTCGGCCCCTCCGGCGCGGGGAAGAGCACGACCCTCTCGCTCATCGAGAGGTTCTACGACCCGACATCGGGCTCGATCCTCGTGGACGGCGTCGACATCCGGGCGCTGGAGCGCGACGCGCTGCGCGCGCGGTTCGGGTACGTCGAGCAGGATGCGCCGACGCTGGCCGGCACGATCGCCGACAATCTCCGGCTCGCCTCGCCCGAGGCATCCGATGCCGACTGCGAGCGCGTGCTGCGCGCGGTCAACCTCGGCGAAGTGCTCGAGCGCAGCCCTCTCGGCGTCGACGCCGAGGTCGGCGAGGGCGGCGTCATGCTCTCCGGAGGTGAGCGCCAGCGCCTCGCGATCGCCCGTGCGCTGCTCGCCGCGGCACCGATCCTGCTCCTGGACGAGTCGACGTCGTCGCTCGACGGGCTCAACGAGCAGCGGATGCGCGATGCGATCGACGCGGTCGCCGAGGGCCGCACCCTCATCGTGATCGCCCACCGTCTCTCAACCGTCGTCGACAGCGACCACATCGTCGTGCTCGACCACGGCAGGGTCGTGGGGCAGGGCACGCACTCAGAGCTCGTGGAGTCCACCCCGCTCTACCGGGATCTCGCGCGCCACCAGCTGCTGGTCTGACCCGGATTCGTCAGGCTTCGTTGTGGTGGCTGGAATGCCTATGGTTTCGAAATAATGCCACGCAATCGTTGACACAGTGCGCATCTATGTTCTAATATTAAGTCATGGCCGCAGGCGCCTTTGTTGAACCTTCCAACCCGCCGGGGTGGGGCGATGACGGCGCGTTCGCGGTGCCCGACGCGGTTGATCTTGTACTCGAATGCGGGGCGATGGAGGCCGTGTTCGCGGCGCAACGGCTAATCCGGGTGGCGGCGA
>NZ_CAXTJR010000001.1:1085066-1085803 GCF_964244775.1 uncultured Microbacterium sp. | reverse complement strand
CGCGAGCTGGGTTTAGAACGTCGTGAGACAGTTCGGTCCCTATCCGCTGCGCGCGCAGGAAGTTTGAGAGGATCTGACCCTAGTACGAGAGGACCGGGTTGGACGAACCTCTGGTGTGTCAGTTGTTCCGCCAGGAGCACCGTTGATTAGCTACGTTCGGGATGGATAACCGCTGAAAGCATCTAAGCGGGAAGCCGGCCTCAAGATGAGACTTCCATGCCTTCGGGCGAGAGGCTCCCAGCCAGACTACTGGGTTGATAGGCCAGATGTGGAAGCGTGGCAACACGTGCAGCTGACTGGTACTAATAAGCCGATGATTTGATAATCACCTTCCTAGGTGCTTGCGTCCACTGAGTGGTTCTCGATGTACGGTCGAGAACCGCATGTATCGCTGCTATTGCAGCAACTCATGCTTCGAACGATGAAACATCAATAGTGTTTCGGCGGCCATAGCGAGAGGGAAACGCCCGGTCACATTCCGAACCCGGAAGCTAAGCCTCTCAGCGCCGATGGTACTGCAGGGGGGACCCTGTGGGAGAGTAGGACACCGCCGGACTTCTTTCGAGAAATGGCCACCCAATGCTGGGTGGCCATTTCGCGTTAACACACCAGAATAGAGCTTGCCGAGAGGACCGACATGGCTGACGACGAGAAGCGCGACGATCGAGCGCGGGATTCGCGTCCGCCGCGTACCGGTGGCCAGCGCCCGAATCCGCGTGGTGATGGGGAGCGGAAGT
>NZ_CAXTJR010000001.1:988560-1084966 GCF_964244775.1 uncultured Microbacterium sp. | reverse complement strand
CGTATCCGCCGCGGGATGGGGAGCGGAAGTCGTATCCGCCGCGGGATGGGGAGCGGAAGTCGTATCCGCCGCGGGATGGGGAGCGTAAGCCTTACGCCGGCCGGGATGGGGAGCGTAAGTCGTATCCGCCTCGGGATGGGGAGCGTAAGTCGTATCCGCCGCGTGACGGCGAGCGTAAGCCTTACGCCGGCCGGGATGGGGAGCGTAAGTCTTATCCGCCGCGGGATGGGGAGCGTAAGTCTTATCCGCCTCGCGACGGCGACCGCACGCACGCTCCGCGAGCGGGCCGTGACCGGCCTGAGCGCGAGGGCGAAGACCTGCGTCCGGTACGCGCACGTCACGACGACCCGCTCATTCCCGACGATGTGCTGCCCCAGGATCTCAACGGCGGTGCACGCAATGAGCTGAAGACTCTGACGAAAGAAAACGCCGAATGGGTGGCGCGTCATCTGGCGATGGCGTCGCGACTCATCGACGAAGACGCGGAACTCGCCCACGCCCACGCGATCTCCGCGTCGCGGCGCGCCGGCCGCATTGCGATCGTCCGCGAGACGCTCGCCATCACCGCGTACACCACCGGCGACTACGCGCTCGCGCTGCGCGAGCTGCGCACCTACCGTCGCATCTCTGGCAAAGACGATCAGCTTCCCCTCATGGTCGACAGCGAGCGTGGGGTCGGCCGTCCTGATCGCGGTCTCGAGCTCGGTCGCTCGGTCGATCGGTCGACGCTGCCCGCCCAGGTGCGGGTCGAGCTCGCGATCGCGATGTCCGGCGCCCGCCTCGATCTCGGAGAGCCCGAGCGAGCCCTCCAAGAACTCGACATTCCGGAACTGAATCCCGATGTCGCATTCGAGTGGAGCCCCGCGCTGTTCGCCGCGCGCGGCACGGTGCTCGAAGAGCTCGGCCGCGAAGACGAAGCACGTGAGTGGCGCCGCCGCGCAGTCGTCGCCGCTGAGGCACTGGATGCTGCCGACGACGACGCGGATCGTGAAGTCGTGATCGTGGAAGAGGTCTTCGAGGAGATCGCGATCGAGGACGTGCTCGAAGATGCACTCGACGAGGACGAACTCGAGGACGAGGCAGTCGCGGAAGCGGATACCGAAGGCACCGACGACGGAGACCGCGCCTGATGGCGCTGCGCGACCGCTTCACCCGTGGCGGTGCCACGCCCCTCGAGGGCGTGGATGTGGTGCTGGCCGATCTCGACGGAGTGGTCTACGCTGGCGCCGGCGCGCTACCGCACGCGATCGAGAGCCTCAACGCCGCTGGGCGCGACCGCCGCATCGGCTACATCACGAACAACGCGTCGCGGACGGATGCCTCGGTCGCCGCCCACCTCAATGAGCTTGGTCTCCACACGACGGCGCGCGACATCGTCACCAGTCCTCAGGCCGCGATGCGCCTGCTGATCGATCGGGTCGCGCCCGGGGCCACGATCCTCGTGGTCGGCGGTGAAGGACTCGTCGTCGAGGTGGAGAAGGCAGGATTCACCGTCACGCGCAGTGCCGACGATTCCCCCGCCGCCGTCGTGCAGGGTTTCGCCCCCGAAGTCGGGTGGGCACAGCTCGCCGAAGCCGCGTACGCGCTGAAGACTCCGGAGGAAGACGGTGGCATCCCCTGGATCGCCACCAACACCGACTGGACGATCCCGCAGTCGCGGGGCATCGCGCCGGGCAACGGCACGCTCGTCTCCGCTGTGCACACCGCGGTCGGCCGCCTCGCGACCGTTGCAGGCAAGCCTGAGACGCCGATCTTCGCCGAAGCCGTCGCTCGGTTCGAGGCCCAGCATCCACTCTTCATCGGCGACCGGCTCGACACCGACATTCTCGGAGCCGAGCGGGCCGGGATCGCCTCGGCACTCGTCCTGACCGGTATCGATCGGCCCAAGCACGTCTTAGCGGCACCGCCCGGCTCGCGTCCCACCTTCATCCTCGGCGACCTGCGCGAACTCGACCAGCCGTATCCGAAGGTCAAGGTCTCGGGCGACGTGACCACGGTCGGCGGCGCTGCCGTCCGGATCGACGGCGCCGATGTGCGGATCGTCAGCGAAGGCGACCGGCCGATCGATCTCGTCCGGGCCGGTGCCGCGGCGATCTGGGCGAGTGGTCGCGCGATCTTCGGGTTCCGTGTGCCCGAGCGCCTGTACGACGACCCGTTCCATCGCCCCTGACCCGCGATTCGCGCGGCGCCGCGTATCCTGGCGGTATGTCCGACGGAGCGAGTGCCGAAGCCGAGCCGGTGGCGGATCTCACCGCGGCCCCAGAACTGCTCAGCCGGTTGCGCGTCATCGAGGGCCAGCCGCTCTCCGCTCGCGCCGATGCGTACGCCGCGCTGCACGAGCAGCTCGCTGCGCGACTCGAGTCCGGTCCGCACGCGTGACTCAGCGCCTCGATGCGGCCCTGGCCGCACGTGGGCTCGCGCGATCCCGCACACACGCCGCGGCGATCATCGCGCAGGGCCTGGTCACCGTCGACGGCAGAGGAGTGGTCAAGCCCTCGACCCCGGTCGCCGATGATGCGGCGCTGGTGGTCGCGGGCGCCGACCACTACGTCAGCCGCGCGGCGCACAAGCTCCTCGCCGCGCTCGACGCGTTCGGCATCGATGTCGCCGGGCGCTCGGCGCTCGACCTCGGCGCCTCGACGGGAGGATTCACTCAGGTGCTCCGCGAGCGCGGCGCCGCGCCGGTGATCGCCCTGGATGTCGGCCACGGCCAGCTCGTGGCATCCATCGCAGGCGATCCCGGCGTGATCGCGATCGAGGGCTTCAACGCCCGCGACCTCTCGCCCGAGACGCTGCGTGACGCGTCGGGGGTCGACGCCCTTCCGTCGATCGTGACGGCCGACCTCTCCTTCATCTCGTTGGCCCACGTGCTCGCCCCGATCCGCAGCGTCCTTGCACCCGGCGCCGACGCCGTGCTGCTCATCAAGCCCCAGTTCGAGGTCGGGCGCACTGCGGTGAAGGGCGGATTGGTGACGGATGCTGCGGCCCGCGCCGATGCCGTCTCGGGGGTGCTCTGGTCGGCGTGGGACGCGGGTCTGCAGACTGCCGGCATCATCTCCTCCCCACTGCTGGGCACGCACGGCAACGCCGAGTTCGTGGCGCACTTGGCCGTTCATCGCGGAAGCAATCCGACAGAATGGTTGAGCACCGTGAGCCGACTGGCGGGAGAACGATGAGCGACGAGCGCAGCATCCTGGTCGTCGTGCACGCTCGACGTGACGATACGGTGGACGCCGCCGAGCGGGTGATGTCGGCGCTCGTCGCCGCCGGAGCGCGTCCGGTGCTCAGCCCGGACGACCGCGACGATCTCTCGGCGGCGATGACGCTGCCGCCGGGCACGGGAACGCTCGGGGTCGACGTCGATATCGCCGACATCGAGCTTGCGATCGTCTTGGGCGGTGACGGCACGATCCTGCGCGCGGCCGAACTCGTACGCGACGGCACGGCGCCCGTCCTCGGGATCAACCTCGGGCACGTCGGATTCCTCGCGGAGATCGAACGCGACGACATGGACGACGCGGTGCGCCGAGTGATCGACCGTGACTACCGCGTCGAGGAGCGTCTTGCGCTCAGTGTCCGGGTGAAGGATTCCGCCGATTCCGTCATCTACGAGACGTGGGCGCTGAATGAGGCGACCGTCGAGAAGGCGAGCCGCGAGCGCATGCTCGAGGTGGTGATCGAGGTCGACGGACGACCCTTGTCGACCTTCGGGTGCGACGGGGTCGTCGTCGCAACGCCGACCGGATCGACGGCGTACAACTTCTCCGCCGGTGGCCCCGTCATCTGGCCCACGGTCGAAGCCATCGCCGTGGTGCCGCTGTCGGCGCACGCGCTGTTCGCCAAGCCCCTCGTGGTCGGCCCTGAAGCGGCCGTCGCGATCGAGGTGCTCGAGCGCACGAACGGCACGGGGATCCTGTGGTGCGACGGGCGGCGCTCCCACGACCTGCCGCCCGGTGCCCGCGTGGTGGTGCGCCGCTCCGAGCACCCCGTGCGGCTCGCCCGGTTGCACCCCTCCGCCTTCACCGACCGGCTCGTTCGCAAGTTCCGGCTTCCCGTCGAGGGCTGGCGCGGACCGACGGCGATCACAGGAGCGAGCTCTTCGGAGACCCTGTGAGTGAAGAGATGCTGTGATTGAAGAGATGCGCCTGCGCGACCTCGGCGTCATCGCCGAGGCGACCCTTCCGATGGGTCGGGGGTTCACGGCGATCACGGGCGAGACCGGCGCGGGCAAGACGATGGTCGTCACGGGCCTCGGGCTACTGCTCGGTCAGCGCGCGGATTCCGGAGCGGTCCGGGCAGGCGCCGCTCAGGCCGCGGTGGACGGAGTGTGGATCGTCGACGAGACCGGCCCGGTTGCAGATCGCGTGCGCGAGGCCGGGGGAGAGCTCGAACCGCTCGGCGACGGGCGCGCCGAACTGTTCGTGGGGCGCACGATCTCGAGCGAGGGGCGCAGCAGAGCCACGGTCGGTGGCCGCAGTGCTCCCGCCGGGGTGCTCGCCGACCTCGCCGACGAGCTCGTGGTGGTCCACGGCCAGTCCGACCAGCTGCGCCTGCGTTCCGCCGCGGCGCAGCGCGACGCGCTCGACCGGTTCGGCGGTACGCCGGTCACCTCCGCCCTCGCCGAGTACCGGGCGATGTTCGACCGCTGGCGCGCCGCCCAGAGCGCACTCGATATGCTCTCCGCTGAGCGCGAGACACGTGCGCGCGAAGCGGAAGGCCTGCGCGAGGCGCTCGCCGCGATCGAACAGGTCGATCCGCAGCCCGGCGAAGACATCGAGCTCGCCCACCGTGCCGAGAGACTCGCCAATGCCGAGGATCTGCGGCTGGCCGCAGCATCCGCTCACGATGCTCTCTCGGGCGACGGCGATACACCGGATGTCGGAATCCTCCTCGCCGAGGCGCGCAGGGCGCTGGAGCGCGCGTCCGCACGGGATGCCACGCTCGAGGCCCTCGCCGCGCAGACCGCCGATCTCGGGTACCGCGCGGCTGACCTCGCCGCGTCGCTGTCGGGTTACCTCGCGGATCTCGATGAGGCGGGGCCGCACGAACTCGAAGTGGTCGAAGAGAGGCGGGCCGCCCTCGGTGGCCTGACCCGTACCCACGGCAGTCTGGAGGCCGTGCTCGCGCTTGTGGAGACCGGATCTGCTCGACTGGTCGAGCTCGACGACGACGACGATCGTATCGAGCGCCTCGGTCGCGAACGCGATGACGCGGCGTCTGCACTGGACGATGTGGCGGGCGCACTGACGGCGGCGCGCACCGATGCCGCGGCGAGACTCGGCACGGCGGTCACTGACGAGCTGCGCGCCCTCGCGATGCCCGACGCGCGCCTCACCGTGGTCGTCTCGCCGGCCGCTGCGACCGCGGCCGGACGCGACGATGTCGCGATCCTGCTCGCCCCGCACCCCAGCGCCGACCCGCGTCCCGTCTCACGGGGTGCTTCGGGGGGCGAGCTCAGCCGGGTCATGCTCGCGATCGAGGTCGTGATCGCCGCGACCGACCCGGTCCCGACGTTCGTCTTCGACGAAGTGGATGCCGGCATCGGCGGTGCCGCCGCCATCGAGGTGGGGCGGCGCCTGGCCCGGCTCGCCGAGTCGTCGCAGGTCATCGCGGTCACCCACCTCGCCCAGGTCGCCGCGTTCGCGGGCAACCATCTGACCGTTGTCAAAGCCAGTGACGGGTCGGTCACCGCATCCAGCGTCCGGCGCCTGGAGGGCGCGGAGCGCGAGTCGGAGATGGCGCGTCTGCTCTCCGGACTCGCCGACTCGGATGCCGCCCTCACCCACGCACGCGAGCTGCTCGCGGTAGCGCGCGAGCAAGTGTGAGGGTGGATCCTGATAGGCTCAAAGCCCGTGGCGGAAACTACTGACGCGGGACATACGGACGGCACGACTCGGCACATTTTCGTGACGGGTGGTGTCGTTTCCTCGTTGGGCAAGGGACTCACGGCCGCCAGCCTCGGAAACCTGCTGACTGCCCGCGGCCTGCACGTGGTCATGCAGAAGCTCGACCCGTATCTGAACGTCGATCCGGGAACGATGAATCCGTTCCAGCACGGCGAGGTGTTCGTCACCGATGACGGCGCCGAGACCGACCTCGACATCGGCCACTACGAGCGCTTCCTCGACATCGAGCTCTCTCAGGCCGCCAACGTCACGACGGGTCAGATCTACTCCCAGGTGATCGCTCGCGAGCGCCGCGGCGAGTACCTCGGCGACACGGTGCAGGTGATTCCGCACATCACCGACGAGATCAAGCGCCGCATGCGCCTGCAAGCCACCGAAGACCCACGTCCCGACGTGATCATCACCGAGATCGGCGGCACCGTCGGCGACATCGAGTCGCAGCCGTTCATCGAATCCGCGCGGCAGATCCGTCACGAGCTCGGCAGGCAGAACGTGTTCTTCGTGCACGTTTCGCTCGTCCCGTTCATGGGTGCATCCGGCGAGCAGAAGACCAAGCCCACGCAGCACTCCGTCGCGACATTGCGCTCGATCGGCATCCAGCCCGACGCGCTCGTGCTGCGCAGCGACCGGCCCGTCACCGAGGCGAACAAGCGCAAGATCGCGCTCATGTGCGACGTCGATGAGGCCGCCGTCGTCAACGCGGTCGACGTGCCGAGCATCTACGACATCCCGACCATGCTGCACGAGCAGGGCTTGGACGACTACATCGTCCGCACGCTGGGGCTCAGCAAGGCGCTCGAGGTCGACTGGTCGCGCTGGGAAAAGGTGCTGCAGGCAGTCCACAACCCCAAGCACGAGGTGACCGTCGGGCTGGTCGGCAAGTACATCGATCTGCCGGATGCCTATCTCTCGGTCACCGAGGCGATCAAGGCCGGCGGGTTCGCGCACGAGACCCAGGTGGCGATCAAATGGATCCCCTCGGACGCGTGCGAAACGCCGGAGGGCGCGGCGAAGGCCCTCGGCGAGCTCGATGGGATCGTGATTCCCGGTGGCTTCGGCATCCGCGGAATCGAAGGAAAGCTCGGGGCTCTGCAGTTCGCCCGCGAGCAGGGGATCCCGACCCTCGGCCTGTGCCTGGGCCTGCAGTGCATGGTCATCGAATACGCCCGGCACGGCGCAGGAATCGCGGACGCCTCGTCGAGCGAGTTCGACCCCGACACCGCCGACCCGGTCATCGCGACGATGGAGGAGCAGGTCGAGATCATCGCCGGCGGCGACATGGGCGGCACGATGCGCCTCGGACTGTATCCGGCCGATCTCGCGGAAGGCTCGCTCGCCGCAGAGCTGTACGGTGCCGCGCGGGTCGAGGAGCGCCACCGTCACCGGTACGAGGTCAACAACGCCTACCGCGACCAGCTCGCCGAGGCCGGTCTCGTCTTCTCAGGCCTGTCGCCCGACCGCAACCTCGTCGAATACGTCGAGCTTCCGCGCGACGTGCACCCGTACTACATCGCGACACAGGCCCACCCTGAGCTGCGCTCGCGGCCGACCGAGCCGCATCCGCTGTTCCGCGGGCTCGTCGGCGCGGCCCTCGAGCGGCATCGGGCGAGCGAGCTGTTCGACGACGCCGATGAGTGAGGGCGCATGAGTGAGGCGGATCCGGCCGGATCGCTCCACGATGAGGCGATCGATCTTCCCGTCCTCGCCAGCGAGCGGGTGTACGAGGGTCGCATCTGGGACGTGCGCTCCGACACCGTCCAGTACCGCGACGGCGAGATCGTGCGCCAGTACGTCGAGCATCCGGGCGCGGCCGCGATCGTCGCCCTCGACGAGCACGAGCGCGTCCTGCTGATCCAGCAGTACCGGCACCCGATCCGGCGCCGGGATTGGGAGATCCCTGCAGGGCTCCTCGATGTCGACGGCGAATCGCCGCTGCAGTCCGCGCAGCGCGAGCTCGCCGAAGAGGCCGACCTGACAGCATCCGATTGGGAGCCGCTGGTGAGCATCTTCACGACCCCCGGCGGCAACGACGAGGTCGTGCACCTGTTCCTGGCGCGCGGCCTCGCCTCAAACGGCGACGCCCACGCCCGTGCGGAGGAAGAGGCCGACATCCGGATCGAGTGGGTGTCGCTGGCGGATGCCGTGACCGCCGTGCTCGAAGGGCGGATGCGCAACGGCATCCTGGCGACAGGGGTCCTGGCCACGGCGGAACGGCTGCGCCGCGCCGATGGGGACCGACTGCGCCGCTCGGCCGCCGAGGGCTGACGTGCGGCTCGATCGAGCGGTCGACGAGTATCTTCGGCACATCTCGATCGAGCGCGGGCTGTCCGACCATACGGTCGCCGCGTACCGCCGCGACCTCGCAGGGTACCTGACCTGGCTTCATGGCCGCGGCATCGACGATTCCCGCGAGATCACGTCCGCACTCGTCGCCGAGTTCGCGGCTGAGAAGGCGTCCGCGCAGCCGCCGCCCGCAGCATCCAGTCTCGCGCGTTTTCAGTCCTCCGTGCGGGGGCTGCACCGCCACCTCATCCGGGAGGGGATCGCGGCGGACGATCCGAGTGGCCGGCTGCGGCCGCCCAAGGCTGCGCGGCGGCTTCCGAAGGCGCTCACGATCGACCAGGTGGAGCAGCTCCTGGATGCCTCGGGCCCGGCGCCCTCGACGGAGGCGAGCGAGGGCGGCGCGTCGGCCGATATCGTCGCGATCCGCGACCGCGCGCTGATCGAGCTGCTCTACGCGACCGGCGCCCGGGTGTCGGAAATCGTCCAGCTCGACGTCGACGACGTCTCGCACGGCGATGTACTGCGGGTGCGCGGCAAGGGCTCCAAAGAGCGGATCATCCCCGTGGGCTCATACGCCCGCAGCGCGCTCGAGGCCTACCTCACCCGCGCGCGACCGGAACTGTCGCGCAGGGGCAGAGCGAGCCCGCGGCTGTTCCTGGGCGCGCGCGGCGCGCCACTGTCGCGACAGAGCGCGTGGCTCGTGATCCGGGGCGCCGCTGAGCGCGCGGGGCTCACCGCGCACATCTCGCCCCACACGCTGCGCCATTCCTTCGCCACCCACCTGCTGCAGGGCGGCGCGGACGTGCGGGTCGTTCAAGAGCTCCTCGGTCACGCGTCGGTCGCGACCACGCAGATCTACACGCACGTGTCAGTCGACGCCCTCCGCGACGTCTATGCGACCTCGCACCCGCGCGCCCGCTGAGCTGAGCCACTCCGCCGGCTCGCACGGACACAGGCTCACTGCTCGGCGAGCATCACGGGGCGGGGCCCCGCTCGCCGCTACAATCGGGAAACGGCATGGCCCAAAACATGCCGTGACGGAGTCAGGAGAGTCTGTGGCGGGCAGTAAACGAGGCGCGACGGCGGTCTCTGCGGACGGTACCCCGATGGGGCCGACCGGGCGTCCGTACCACGGCTTCCCGACGCCGCCGACGCTCGACAGCCACGGCCCGGCGCGCATCATCTCGCTGTGCAACCAGAAGGGCGGCGTCGGCAAGACCACGACGACGATCAATCTCGCCGCGGCACTCGCGGTGTACGGGCGTCGCGTGCTCGCCGTCGACTTCGACCCTCAGGGTGCCCTCTCGGCGGGTCTCGGCATCCAGACGCACGACATGCCCACGATCTACGATCTGCTGCTGGACACCAAGCGCGATCCGCATGACGTGATCGTCGAGACCTCGACACCGGGGCTCGACATCCTTCCCGCCAACATCGACCTGTCGGCGGCAGAGGTTCATCTGGTCAACGAAGTGGCCCGCGAGACGATCCTCGCGCGGGTGCTCCGCAAGGTCGCGCCCGAGTACGACGTGATCCTGATCGATTGCCAGCCGTCGCTGGGCCTCCTGACGGTGAACGCGCTGACCGCCAGCCACGGCGTCGTGATCCCGCTGGAGTGCGAGTTCTTCGCGCTGCGCGGCGTCGCCCTGCTGATCGAGACGATCGACAAGGTGCGCGACCGCCTGAACCCGACGATCGAACTCGACGGTGTCCTGGCCACGATGTACGACCCGCGTACGCTGCACTCGCGCGAGGTGCTCGAGCGAGTCGTCGAGGCGTTCGGCGACGATGTCCTGGAGACCGTCATCGGCCGCACCGTCAAGTTCCCCGACGCCTCGGTCTCGGGCATGCCGATCACGGAGTTCGCTCCCGAGCATCCAGCCGCGCAGGCCTATCTGCGGCTGGCGCGGGAGCTGGTCGCTCGTGGTGCTGTCGCCTGAGGGGTGGGTCGCTGAGCCCGACGACGCCCGCGAGCAGGCCGCGGTCGCCGAACCCGGCTTCCGCGTGTCGCTCGGCATCTTCGACGGGCCTTTCGACCTGCTGCTGACGCTCATCTCGAAGCACGAGCTCGACATCACCGAGATATCGCTCAGCAAGGTCACCGACGAGTTCATCGCCTACCTCCGGCAGCTGGACGTGGATGCCGAGCTCGAAGAGGCATCCGAATTCCTCGTCGTGGCGGCCACTCTGCTCGACATGAAGGTCGCCGGTCTCCTCCCGCAGGGCGAGTTCGTGGATGCTGAGTCCGTCGCCCTCCTGGAGGCCCGTGATCTGCTGTTCGCGCGGCTGCTGCAGTACCGCGCGTTCAAGCAGGTATCGACGTGGTTCGCGACGCGCCTGCAGGCCGAAGACCGCCGCCACGTCCGCGCGGTGCGGCTCGACGAGAAGTATCGGCGCGCCACGCCTGAACTGGTCTGGACGCTCACCGCAGACGACTTCGCAGCCCTGGCGATCCTCGCGATGACCCCGCGCGAGATCCCGCACGTGGGCCTTGACCACCTGCATGCCCCGCTCGTGAGCATCCGTGAGCAGGCCGCGATCGTCGTCACGCTGCTGCGCGCCGCGGGCTCGCTGAGTTTCCGTGAGCTCGTGGCAGGTGTCGAGCAGCCCGGGATCTTCGTGGCGCGGTTCCTCTCGGTGCTCGAGCTCTACCGGCACGCCGCACTCTCGTTCGAGCAGCTCGAGCCGCTCGGAGAACTGACCCTCCGCTGGACCGCAGATCGATGGTCCGAAGAGAACCTCGCCACCCTGGGAGCCGACTATGACCGATGACACATCGACGCGCACGCACGATTCGGCGACGGACGCCGACGAGGCTTCCGCGACGGCCGCTGAGGGGATCAGGCGACCTCATGACGCAGCATCCGTTGCCAGGCGACTCGAGGCGATCCTGCTCGTGGTCGAAGAACCGCAGAGTCTGGTGAGTCTCGCGACCGCCGTCGGAGCACCGGTGCCCGCTGTCCGCCAGGCGATTGAAGGTCTCGTGGAGGACTACGACGGGCTCGCCGGCGGCCCGCGACGCGGGTTCGAACTGCGCGAGGTGGGCGGGGGGTGGCGGCTGTACGTGCGTGCGGAGCACGATGACCTCGTGACCGAGTTCGTCAACACACAGGCGCCGTCACGGCTGTCGCAGGCCGCGCTCGAGACGCTCGCGGTGATCGCGTACAAGCAGCCGGTCAGTCGGAGTCAGGTCGCGTCGATCCGCGCGGTCAACGTCGACTCGGTCGTGCGCACCCTCCTCGGGCGCGGGCTGATCACCGAGGTGTTCACCGACGCCGAGACGGGTGCGATCAACTACGGCACCACTGACGCTCTGCTGACCAACCTCGGGATCAATTCGCTGGACGAGCTGCCCCACATCTCACCGCTGCTGGACGACGGCGCGGACGGCTTCGACGATCTGGTGATGCGATGAGCGGTGGTGCGATGAGCGATCACGAACTGGGCTCCGAGGGCGTCCGCCTGAACAAGGCGCTCGCCAACGCCGGCGTCGCGTCGCGGCGCGTCGCCGAGCAGCTCATCGTCGAGGGCCGCGTGCGGGTGAACGGCGTGGTCGTGGACGAGCTCGGCACGCGTGTCGACCCCGAGACCGACCTGGTCGACGTCGACGGCACGGCCATCCAGTTCGACTCCACGATGCGGTACGTCGTGCTGAACAAGCCCACCGGGGTCGTCAGCTCGATGAAAGACGACCGCGGCCGGCCCGACCTGCGGCAGTTCACCGAAGAGTGGGACGAGCGCCTCTACAACGTCGGACGGTTGGATGCCGACACCAGCGGCCTTCTCATCCTCACGAATGACGGGGCACTGGCCCACATCCTCGCGCACCCCGCGTTCGGCGTGACCAAGGTCTACATCGCCAAGGTCGACGGCCGCGTAACCGCGCAGACCATCGCCGCGCTGACCCGCGGGGTGGACCTCGAAGACGGACCGATCGCCGCAGACAAGGCCAGGCTCCTGTCGAGCTCGGACCGGGGCACCGGATCCCTTGTCGAGCTCACCCTGCACTCGGGACGCAACCGCATCGTGCGCCGCATGATGGCCGCGGTCGGGCATCCCGTCGTCGAACTCGTCCGCCGGCAATTCGGTCCCCTCCACCTGGGAAGCCTCCCAGTCGGTCGCGCCCGCGAGTTGACTAAAGTGGAGCGAGGCGCGCTGCTCACCCTCGCGCGCCGGGCGGCTGATGACTCGCCGCCGCCTGACGAGGAGACCCAGTGACCGACACGACCGGCGTTTCCGCGCGCGCCGACCAGCCGGCATCCCGTCAGGTCATCGGCGCGCCCCTGGTGCCTCGCACCTCGGGTACCGTGCGGATCGTCGGAGCGGGGCTGCTCGGCTCGAGCATCGGCCACGCCCTCACCGCGCTGGGCGTCGACGTCGTGCTCGACGACAGCTCGCCCGCGCAGCTGCGTCTCGCGATCGATTACGGCGCCGGACGCGCGGTGCTCGCCGACGACCGGCCGTCGCTGATCGTCGTCGCCGTTCCCCCGGACGTCACCGCCGACGTCATCGCGCGCGAGCTCGCCGCCTACCCCGACGCGGTCGTGACGGACGTCGCCAGCGTGAAGCTCGAGCCGCTCCGCGAACTGCGCGCCCGTGGCACCGACCTCACGCACTACATCGGCTCGCACCCGCTCGCCGGGCGCGAGCGCGGCGGTGCCATCTCCGCACGCGCCGACATCTTCATCGGGCGCCCCTGGGTGGTCTGCCGCGACGAGGAGACCTCCGCCGCCGACCTCGCACTCGTCGAAGGCCTGGCGCTCGACCTGGGCGCCACCCCCGTCGAAATGGCGCCGGAAGAGCACGACCGCTCGGTCGCCCTCGTCTCGCACGTCCCCCAGTTGGTGGCGAGCCTGCTCGCCGGCCGCTTCGTGGACGCGCCGCAGAGCTCGTTGCGCCTGGCAGGGCAGGGCGTGCGCGACACGACGCGCATCGCCGCATCCGCCCCCGAGCTGTGGGTTCAGATCCTCGGAGCCAACGCCGGCCCGGTGGTCGATGTGCTCGACGCGGTCGCCACCGATCTGGCCGCCGTGGCGGACGCGCTGCGCTCGCCGGACGCCCCGGGCGCGCGCCGGTCGGTGGCAGACACGATCCGCCGCGGAAACGAGGGCGTGGAACTCCTGCCGGGCAAGCACGGGCAGAACCGGCGCTTCGATTCCGTCGTCGTCATGGTCGATGACACCCCCGGTCAGCTGGGCCGGCTCTTCGGCGAGCTCGGCGAGCTCGACGTCAACGTCGAAGACCTCCGGCTCGAGCATTCGCCCGGCGCGCAGTTCGGTCTCGCCGAGATCAGCGTCGTTCCAGGAGCCGTGCGCCGCGCCGTCGAGGGCCTCGAATCGCGCGGCTGGAAGATCGCGAGCACGACGAATGACTGACCCTTCAACCGCCGTGATCGTCGCGATCGACGGCCCGGCGGGCAGCGGCAAATCGAGCGTCGCCAAGCAGGCAGCGCAGCGGCTCGGCTTCGACTACCTCGACACCGGCGCGGCATATCGTGCGCTCGCCTGGCATGCGCTCGACCAGGGCGCCGACACATCAGATCCGGCCGCGGTGGTGGGTGCGTCTTCCGACTTCGACTATGCGATCTCGCTCGACGCCGAGCAGCACTGGGTGCGAGTGGGCGAGATCGACGTGACCGATGCGATCAGAGAGCCGCGGGTGACGGATGCTGTCAGCGGCGTCGCCCGCGTACCCGAGGTGCGCTCGAGCCTGACGACGCTCTTCCGCGAACTCGCGGCCGCATCCGAGAGGCCCGGCGTGATCATCGAGGGCCGCGACATCACGACGGTCGTGGCACCGGACGCGCCCGTGCGCATCCTCCTCACCGCCTCACCCGAGGTGCGCGCGGCGCGCCGCAGCGCCGAGGTCACCACACAGGATGCCGAGACGGTGGCCGCCGCGCTGCACCGACGCGACGCATCCGACTCGACCGTCGTCGACTTCATGACCGCCGCCCCCGGCGTGGTGGTGGTCGATTCGACGACATTGGATTTCGAACAGACCGTGGACGCCATCCTCGAGGTGGTCCGCACGGAGACAGGAGCGCGCAATGAGCGCTGAAGACGAATACGAGGGCGGTCCCGACCGACTCGTGGAGAAGATGGCCGAGCTGGACGAGGGCCTCGCCGAGGCGCGCGCAGCGACGCTGCGCGCGAGCCTCGCGGACTACGAGCTCGATGAGGCGGATGCCGCACTGCTCGAGCTGAACGCGCTCGGCCTCGACGGCATCGAGTACCTCCCGGCGTTGCCGGTCGTCGCGATCGTCGGTCGCCCCAACGTGGGCAAGTCTGCGCTGGTGAACCGCATCCTCGGCCGCCGCGAAGCCGTGGTCGAAGACACGCCCGGCGTGACGCGTGACCGCGTGACGTACAAGGCCGAGTGGATGGACCGGCGGTTCTCGATCGTGGACACCGGCGGATGGGAGCCCGACGCCCGCGGGATCGATCTGTCGGTCGCCGCGCAGGCCGAGATCGCGATCGACCTGTGCGACGTGGTGATGTTCGTGGTGGATGCCATGGTCGGGGCCACCTCCACCGACGAGGCCGTGGTCAAGTTGCTTCGCCGCAGCGGCAAGCCGGTCTTCCTCGTCGCCAACAAGATCGACGACGCCCGCCACGAGCCGGAGGCCGCGGCGCTCTGGAACCTCGGTCTCGGCGAGCCCTACCCCGTCTCGGCTATCCACGGCCGCGGCGTCGCCGACCTCCTCGACGAGGTCATGAAGGTGCTGCCGACCGTCTCGGCCGTCGCCTCGTATGAGATCGGCGGCCCGCGTCGGGTCGCCATCCTCGGCCGCCCGAACGTGGGCAAGTC
The DNA here is from genome assembly GCF_964244775.1 of uncultured Microbacterium sp. Lineage (NCBI taxonomy): Bacteria > Bacillati > Actinomycetota > Actinomycetes > Micrococcales > Microbacteriaceae > Microbacterium > uncultured Microbacterium sp. The sequence goes on along the minus strand of NZ_CAXTJR010000001.1, from coordinate 1,069,967 downwards.
GTCGCTCCTCAATAAGGCCGCTGGTCAAGAGCGCGTCGTCGTCAACGAGCTCGCCGGCACCACCCGCGATCCGGTCGATGAGATCGTGGAGCTGGGCGGCAAGCTGTGGAAGCTCGTCGACACCGCAGGCATCCGTCGCCGCGTCCACCTGCAGCAGGGCGCAGACTTCTACGCATCGCTGCGCACCTCCGCCGCGCTGGAGAAAGCCGAGGTCGCCGTCGTCGTGCTCGACGTCTCGCAGTCGATCAGCGAGCAGGATGTGCGGATCATCGACATGGTGCTCGAGTCGGGCCGTGCACTCGTGCTCGCGTTCAACAAGTGGGATCGCCTGCTGGATGACGACATGGAGAATCAGGATCGGCGCCGCTACCTCGAGCGCGAGATCGAACAGGATCTGGCGCACGTGGCCTGGGCGCCGCGCGTGAACATCTCGGCCAAGACCGGCCGTCACCTCGAGAAGCTGGTTCCGGCCCTGGAGACCGCTCTGGCGTCGTGGGATCAGCGCATCGCGACCGGAAAGTTCAACGCATTCCTCTCGGAGCTCGTGGCCGAGCATCCTCACCCGCTCCGTGGCGGCAAGCAGCCCCGCATCCTGTTCGGGACGCAGGCCTCGACGCGCCCGCCGACTTTCGTGCTGTTCACGACCGGATTCCTCGATCCCGGTTACCGGCGGTTCATCCAGCGCCGCCTGCGCGAGATCTACGGGTTCGAGGGCACGCCGATCGTCGTCAACATGCGCGTCCGGGAGCGCCGTACGCGCTGATCGAGTCGGCGCGCGCTCGGCGGGCGCGAGACACCACATTCGCGACGAGATACCCATCGACGCGTGATGTCTCGTCGCGGATGTGATTTCTCGCGGTGCCGCGCGGCTGGGGTGGTCGCGGGCTGTGACAGGCTGGAGAGGTGACGACCCCGCCGCCTGCTCCCGGAGGACCGCGCCCCCCGCTCGGTCCGCGCGACCCGGGCGATGCCTGGGTGGAGGCGCCGACCGGCGAGCGGTACTGGGGGCGGTTCGGGGCAGCCGGCCTCCTCGCCCTCGACCCCGACCGCGGCGTGCTGCTCCAGCATCGGGTGTCGTGGAGTCACTTCGGCGACACCTGGGCGCTGCCGGGCGGTGCACGCCATGAGCACGAGTCGGCGCGCGACGCCGCGCTGCGCGAAGCCGCCGAAGAGGCGGGCGTCCCCGCCGCGGCGATCGTGCCTCGCTTCTCCAGCGTGCTCGATCTGGACGTGTGGACGTACGCAACGCTCGTCGGCGACGTCGTAACGCCCTTCGAACCCGTCATCAGCGACCCCGAGAGCCACGCGCTGGCCTGGGTGCCCGTGCGCGACGTCGACGAGCTTCCCCTGCATCCCGGGTTCGCGGCGTCCTGGCCGGCGCTGCGCGAGCTGCTGCCGATCCGACCGGCGCTCGTGGTCGACGTCGCGAACGTCATGGGCTCCGTGCCTGACGGCTGGTGGAAGGACCGCGCGGGCGCAGCGACGCGCATGATCGCCCGGCTCGAGACGCTGAGTGCCGGGGGAGTGGATGCTGCCGCCCTGGGTCTGCCCGCCACCACCTGGTATCCCGAGATCATCGCCGTCGTCGAGGGTGCTGCCCGCGCGGCGGACGAGGCCAACGGCGGCGTCCGGGTCGTGCGTGCCGAGGCATCCGGAGACGACGCCATCGTCGCCGAGACCGAGTCGCTCTCAGGCCGGGGGCGTTCCGTGACGGTCGTCACGAGTGACCGAGGCCTGGCCGAGCGCGTCGGAGCGGCCGGTGGCGCGGTGCGAAGCGCGAGCTGGGGGCAGGACCTCTTCTGAGCGAGCCGCACCGTCGCGTCCGAGGCGGTAGGTCGGTCAGTCGTCGCGTCCACGCAGCTTGTCGATGTCTCTCCGCTCGCGCTTGGTGGGGCGCCCCGCTCCGCGGTCGCGCACCGGGACGAACGGCATGGATTCCTTCGACGGCGGCGGAGGGGTCTGATCGTCCATCGCCGTCGCGACGACGGGAGCACCCACGCGTTTGCTGATCGGGGCGCGGACCACCAGCATCCGATCGAATCCTGCGATCCGCACCCGCAGTTCGTCGCCGATCTTCACCGGCTGAGCGGCTTTCGCCCGCTCGCCGTTGACCCTGACGTGCCCCGCGCGGCACGCGGCCGTCGCGGCCGAGCGGGTCTTGTAGATGCGCACCGCCCAGAGCCATGCGTCCACACGCGCCGATCCGGCGGTCACGACGCCGCACCGCTCGGTGAGGCCGCGGTGCTCTTCTCGCGGAGCTCGATCACGACACCGGCAGCGATCAGCCCTTGACCTGCGCAGTAGGTGAGCATGACGAGAGGGTCCGTCCAGGCCGGCATGGCGGCCGCGAGGAACAATCGGAACGCGAGCACCGTGTCGGAGACGAGGAAGAACGCGGCACCGATCGCGATCACCGGATGGCATCGGGATGCGGCGACCGCCGTGCCGCCGAGCACCGGGCTCAGAGGTCGAGCGCAACGATCGCGCGGTCGGGCTTGGGCCGAGCGATCTCGTGGAAGCCGGCCGCGGCGAACACCGACAGCACGCCGCGGAAGAGGTTGTTGGGCGACTTCTTGCCGGCCGACGTGTCGATCGGGTAGCCCTCGATCGTCGCGGCGCCGTGGGATCGTGCGAAATCGACCGCCGCCTCGAGCAGGCGCGCGGTGAGCCCGATACCGCGGTACTCCTTGCGCACGACGAAGCACGAGATCGCCCAGATCGACGGATCGTCCCACGGTTGGGTGGCCTCGGCCAGTTCACGTGTGCGGGGGATGCGGCGCAGCGCATCTCGACGGCCGACGCGCACCCACCCCGCCGCCTCGCCGTCGACGTAAGCGATCAGCCCCGGCGCGGGGTCGCCCCTCATCTCGTCGCGGAGCATCTCCACCTTGTCATCGACGGTGGTCGCCTGGAATTCGGCGTTCGTGATCGTCCACCACTGGCATCGGCAGCTCGCCCCGTCGCCGCCTCCGGTCAGGGCGTGGTCCGCGTCATCCGTGCGGTCTGCGGTCGCGGGCGCAATGATGATGTCAGGCATGGGCCGACGCTACCCAGGGGCGCCGACAGAGGCAAGGTGGGTTCGCGGCGCCACGAGCGACCGGCTAAGATGGGGGAGTTGTCCGCACTCCGGTGCGGGCCTCGGGATGTGGCGCAGCTTGGTAGCGCACTTGACTGGGGGTCAAGGGGTCGCAGGTTCAAATCCTGTCATCCCGACAGAAATGTCGGAGGGTCCGCGCAGCGGGCCCTTCGTCGTTTCCGGCCCAGTTGTGGTCTGCGTCAGCCGATCGGCTCGGTCAGCGTGTGCGAGTCGTTCTCCTCCGGCACTGCGAACTCGTCCGTGACTATCAGCCCCAAATTGCTGTTCGCCGCCAGCGCCATCTTCTCCGCCCACTCGCGGTTGATGGTGGGCGGACGCGATCCCGAGAACCGCAGTCGGATCGGGACGCCGTTGTCGACCCAGATCGCGGTTCGGCCCCCGCCTTCGTTATGGCGCACCGACCACGACAGGAAGAAGCTCTCGCCACGTCGCAGCTTCATGCTGACGATGATCTGGAGATGCGCAAGAAGACGATCGTCCATCTCGAACGTCGCATCGCCGTAGAAAAGAGTTCCCATGAGATCCTCCGGCCACCCCAGAATTCCCCGACCCCGGTTGGTGGCATCACTCTAGACCCCCGATCGTTGTCTTCAGGCGGCGCACACGGAATGACGGGCCGCAGATCACTCCGCGGCCCGTCATTCTCAGGTGAGGTGTCAGCTGCGTCGCGAGCCTCGAAGGCGAGCGATGAGCAGCACGGAAAGACCAGCGACAGCCACCACTCCGCCTGCCGCCAGGACCGACAACATGAGCGCCCCGTCCAAGCCGGTCGCGGGAAGAGTGCCCGTGGCGGTGCTCGCGCCAGTCGCCGCCGTGGTATCGCCGACGGAGGACAGCGCCGGAGTTCCGGAGACACCGGATGCTCCAGTCGAGCTCGCCGATCCTACTGCGCCGAGTGCTCCTTCGCCTCCCGAAGTCCCCGCGTCCGCGGGTGTACCGGTTCCACCGGTTCCGCCTGTGTCACTGCCGCCTGTGCCGCCTGTGCCTCCGGTCCCGTCGGTGCCGGTCCCGCCGGTCCCGCCTGTGCCGCCGTCGCCGCTGCCCCCGGTCCCGCCGGTTCCACCGGTGCCGCCTGTGCCTCCGGTCCCGCCCGTGCCGTCGGTCCCGCCTGTGCCTCCGGTGTCGTCGTCGGTGCAGCCCGGATCCGTGAAGACGTTGTTGTCCAACGTCACCGCGCCCGTCCTGGCCAGCGCGCGACCCGTGACTGTCGCTGCGGAGTCGACCGTGACAGAGGTGAGCGCCATGATCGTCCCGACGAACGCCGAGCCACTGCCCAGGGTGGCTGAACTGCCCACCTGCCAGAACACGTTGCAGGCGGTAGCCCCGTTGATCAGAGACACGGTGCTCCCCGTCGCGGTCGTCAGAGCCGATCCGATCTGGAAGACCCACACCCCCGAATCGACGCCTTGTCCGTCGAGGGTGAGGGTGCCGGTGAGTTCCGCGGTCGAGGCGGAGAAGTAGACGCCTTGAACGAGGGTCTGACCGCCGAGATCCGAGGGGCTCGTCGCGTCGGGGGCCTGCGAGGCGGCACTGTCGTACGCGGTCACCAGGTCTGCCTGCGCCTGCTGCGCCTGCGCATCGGTCTGGTGGATGGTGCCCCCGACGACTCCAGGCGGGAAGCCGGTGATCGAGGTTCCGGGATACACGCCCACATCGGCGCCCAGCACGCTGGGGCCGGTGTTGGTGACGCCCTCGGCGCCGAGGACGACGTACGAGTCTGCCGTGCCGAGGCCGACCGTGGTCACCGCATGAGCGGGGGGTGCGAGTGCGAGGGTGCAGAGGAATACACCTACGGTGATCACCCCGGCGGCGACCGACCGGCCGCGCCGAGAAACGGCTGATTCGGACAGTATGGACTTCGACTGGGCTCCCACTGGGCGCCACCCTTCATCTCCCGAGATGCGGGAGGGCACAGCCCGAGATGAGCCAATTCTCACCGTATTCCCACAAGCAAAAGACGCCCAGGCTTTGCGTTGAGCGTTGTTTTGCACTACCCTCTTCGGCCTTAGCGCTGAGAGACGGCATCCGGCTTGCGTAATCCCGCCCGTAGACGGACGATTGGCAGGTGGGGGAGACGCAGGATCTCGGCGCGCGAACGCGCTCGCGCAGGCCTGCCGGATGGCTTTGGGCGTTGGCGGCCGTCGCGCTGATCGTCGGCCTGGTCACCGCCTGGATGCTGCGACCCGGCGAGCCGGCAGCATCCGCGCCCGTGATCACTGCGACGCCCACCTCCAGTGCGATCCCGTCGCCCACCCCCACGCCTACCGGCTATCCCGTCAACGCGACGCCGTATGACCTCACCACGCTCCCGCAGGTGAAGGTCTTCGCAGTGATCCCCGAGCTTCCCGTCGACGATGACCCCTACGGCGCGTTCACCGGAGAGGATGCGACGCCCCACGAGAGTGGCGCACCGGTCTTCGCCGATCCGCTCGGCCAGCCGGTCGCCTACCTCCCCAGTGCCTACACGTACGGCGGCACCACCGTGCCGATCATCGAGCGACAGACCAACTGGGTGCGTGTGCTCCTCGCGGGGCGCCACGCGGTGCCCTCGCAGGGAAACCCCGCCCAGATCACGGGATGGCTGCGCACGGAGGATGTCGACATCACGCCCCAGTCGGCGTCCGTCGAGGTGAGCATCTCGAGCCGCACGATCGACATCGTGCGCGGCGGTATCTCCCAGCGCATCGCGACCGACTTCGGCTGGGGTGCGGATGACACCCCGACACCCCGCGGACGCTCGTTCATCATGACCATCCGCACCGAGCCCACGTTCCTGTACACCGCCGGATACCCGCTCGTGTACCTCTCGGTGCAGTCGCCGACCATGGACGGCTTCGCCGGTGCCGATGTCGCCGTGACCGCGTTCCACTACCACGACAACCGCTCCGGCAACGTGTCGAACGGCTGCCTGCGCGTAGACCCCGACGCGATCACCCTCCTCGCCGCGCTGCCGCTCGGCACTCCCGTCACCGTCCGTCCATAGCTCTCCTCCGGCGGCGGTCAGGGCACGCCCCGCGTGGCCTCGTCCACGGCGTGAGCGGACGAGTAGGGTGAAGGACGTGTCTCTCGAGCCCCGCGTCACGGTCGTGATCCCGTGCCGAGATGACGCCGAATTCCTCGAGGCCTGCCTGATCGCGCTGGCCGCGCAGACCCATCTCGCCGACCGGGTGATCGTTGTCGACAACGGGAGTTCGGATGCCTCGGCCGAGGTCGCCCGCCGGCACGGTGCCGAGGTCTTCGACGAACCTCTCGTCGGCATCTGGCCTGCTGCCGCACGCGGCTACGACGAAGCGGCTGGCGAGACCGACATCATCGCGCGCGTCGATGCGGACTCGCGGCCGCACCCCGACTGGATCGCGCGGCTGGTCCGGGCCTTCGTCGCCGACCCTCGCCTCGGCGTGCTCACCGGAGCCGCCGAGTTCTATGGGTCGAATCCTGTCGTGCACTACCTCGGCGAGCACTGGTACATCGGCGGCGGCCACTACTGGATCCAGAAGTGGCTGGGCCAGCCCCTCATCTTCGGATCGAACTTCGCGATGCGGGCGGCGGTGTGGGAGCACGTGCGCGACCGTGTCGACCGCACGAACGCTCGCATCCACGACGATCTCGACCTGACGATCCAGCTGAGGCCGTCCGACGGGATCCGCTACGACCCCACGTTGAAGATGCCGGTGTCGTCGCGGCCACTGCTGACGCAGCGCGGGCTGTGGCGCCGCGTGTGGCGCGTGGGGACCACGTTCGCCGCGAGCTGGCCGGAAGGCGCCGCATGGCGGCGACGCACCGAGGAATACGGCCCCGATGCGGGTACCGCGTCGTGGGTGCCGCCGGGGCCCGAGCCGGTCACCGAGTGATCTTTGAGTTCGACGGCGAGATCTTCCAGTGGGAGGCGCGCGCCGACTCGGCGTGGTTCTTCACGTCGCTTCCGCTCGAGCTGAGCGACGCGATCCGCGAGGTCCCCCGTCCTCACCGTGGGTTCGGGTCCGTGCGGGTGCGCGCCCGCGTCGGCGGTTCGGAATGGAAGACCTCGATCTTCCCCGGGTCGGGTCGCGGCGCCTATGTGCTGCCCCTGAAGAGAGCGGTTCGGGATGCCGAGTCGCTCGTGGACGGCGGACCCGTGCGAGTGCGGCTCGAGGTGCTCGACTCCTGATCGACCCTGATCGACCCCGTGGCCGCGCTCTGTCAAGAGCCGGGGCCGGGCGGCCCCGCTCGGTAGGGTGGCGAAATGGCGAACCTCATCGCGCGCATCACGGCCTGGGTGCTGAAGCTGAAGGCGGCGCGCGCCTTCCTCCTGTACAGCGAGCATCGCGGGCCGATGCTCGCCGACAGTGTGACCTATCGCACGCTGTTCAGCGTGTTCGCCGGTGTGCTCCTCGGCTTCTCGCTGGCCGGTCTCTTCCTCGCGGGCAACCCCGCCGCGTTGGAGGCCCTGGTGGGCGCGGTCGATGCCGCGATCCCGGGCCTCGTCGGCGAGGGCGGGGTCATCGATCCCGCCGACATCAAGATTCCTGCCGGCCTCACGCTCGCGACCGTGCTGTCGATCGTCGGTCTGGTGGGTGCGGCCATCGGCGCGATCGGGTCGCTCCGCGCAGCCTTCCGGTCGATCGCCGACACCCTCAGCGATGACACGTTCTTCCTCTGGGTGATTCTCCGCAACCTCCTCCTGGCGATCGTCATCGGGGCAGCCCTCGTCGCTGCAGCGGGCGCGACGTTCTTCGCGAGCGCCGGGGTGGGCATCCTGAACAGCTGGCTCGGGCTCTCTCCCACCGATCCGCTCCCGACTATCGCGACCCCGCTGATCTCGTTGGTCGTCGTCTTCGCCCTGGACACGGTGGTGATCGCCGTCCTCTTCCGTGCGCTCTCCGGAGTGCGGGCATCGGCACGGGCGCTGTGGACCGGCGCGCTGCTGGGCGGTTTCGGCCTCACAGTCCTGCAAGAGCTGTCCGGGTTGTTCGTCAGGGGAGCGTCGTCGAACCCGCTGCTCGCCTCCTTCGCGAGCCTGATCGCGTTGCTGCTCTGGCTCAACCTCAGTGCGCAGGTGATCCTGATCGCGGGCGCCTACATCGTCACGAGCGTCGAGGAGGAATCCGATCGGGTCAAGGCCCGCTACGGCGCGTCGACGTTCGCCCAGCGGCGCGTCCGGCGTGCGGAGGTCGCCGTCCGCGTCGCGACCGACGAACTCGAGCGCGCTCGGGTCGTCGAGGAGAAGGAGCGGACGCCCGCCTGATCGCCCGTCGACGCGCTTCCATCCACAGGCCACCACGGCTCGCGCCGTCGTCGGGGCAGACTTGGCATCCATGTCCTCCTGGCCGACGATCATATCAACGATCATCGTGACGGTGGCATTCGCGGTCTTCGCCGTCTTGAGCGTCGTGCTCGCAGAGATCGATGCCCGGACGCACCGCATTCCGAACCGTCTCGTGCTGCCCGGCTACCTCGTTGCGATCGCGCTCTTCGTCGCCGCGTGCCTCGTGGGAGCGCCGTGGGTCACGCTCCTGCGCGCCGCCGTCGCGATGGTGGCGCTGTTCGGCTTCTACCTCGCACTGCGCCTGCTCTCGCGCAGCGCCATGGGCGGGGGAGACGTGAAGCTCGCCGGCCTCATCGGGCTGCACCTCGGATGGCTGGGCTGGACCGAACTGGCGGTCGGCGCGATCGCCGCCTTCGTCCTCGGCGGCCTGTACGCGGTGGTGCTGCTCGCCTCCGGTCGCGCCGGCCGGCGCACGCGCATCCCGTTCGGCCCGTGGATGCTCGCCGGCGCGTGGGTCGGCATCCTTCTCGGAACCGCACTGATCCTCGGCATCCCACCCGCGCAGACGGCGTGAGCGTTCACCGCATGTTCCGGTCTGCGATCGATCCCGAAACACGCAAGTCACAGAGGGGTCGGTAGGTTTCTTACTATGTCTCTCGCGCCGACCCCCTCGCCCTCCGATTCCACTTCGCTCCTCGCGACGCATCCGCTCGCGATCGCGCCGGTCACCGGCCCGCCGGCGTCCGTCGACGGGTTCGTGCGTGAATTCCTCAACAACCTCAACTTCGAGCAGGGCGTATCACTCTCCAGCTCCAGCCCGAACGATCGGTACCTCGCACTGGCCTGCACCGTGCGCGACTACCTCATGGCGCGCTGGCTCGAAGACCAGCGTCGTCAGCGCGAGGTGCAGGCCAAGGGCGTCTGCTATCTCTCCGCCGAATATCTCCTCGGCCGTCAGCTCGACAACAACCTCCTGGCCGCGCGGCTGACCGATATCGCGACCGAGGCGATGACCGCGTGCGGCATCGACATCGACGAGCTGCGCCAGCTCGAGGTCGAACCCGGCCTCGGCAACGGCGGTCTCGGGCGGCTGGCCGCGTGCTTCATCGACTCCCTCGCCACGATGAGCGTGCCCAGCACCGGCTACGGTCTGCGCTACGAATACGGCATCTTCCGCCAGACCTTCGTCGACGGAGAACAGGTCGAGCAGCCCGACGCCTGGCTCACGCTGGGATCGCCGTGGGAGTTCCCGCACCCGGAAGCGGCGCAGACGATCGGGTTCGGCGGCTACACGGAGAAGTACGACGACGAAGGCGTGACCCGGTCGCGGTGGGTGCCGGGCTGGACTGTCCAGGCCGTCCCCTACAACTACATGGTTCCGGGCTATCACAACGGTCGTGTCAACACGCTGCGGCTGTGGAGCGCGGTGGCGTCCAGCGCATTCGACCTGCGCATCTTCAACGCCGGAGACTACGCCGAAGCCGTGCGCGCGCAGACGTTCGCCGAGAACATCTCCAAGGTCCTCTACCCGGAAGACTCCACGCCCCAGGGCAAGGAGCTGCGCCTGCAGCAGCAGTACTTCTTCGTCGCAGCATCCATCCATGACTTCCTGGAGAACAGCCTGACGCCGGGGTTCGACCTCACGACGCTGCCCGACCGCGTCATCTTCCAGCTCAACGACACGCACCCCGTCATCGCCGTGCCGGAGTTGATGCGCGTGCTCGTGGACGAGAAGGGCATGGAGTGGGATGCCGCGTGGGCGATCACTCAGCAGTGCTTCGCGTACACCTGCCACACGCTTCTGCCCGAGGCGCTCGAGATGTGGTCGGTCGACCTGCTGGGTCATCTGCTGCCCCGGCACCTCGAGATCATCTACCGCATCAACGACGAATTCCTCGCCGCGGTCCGCGAGCGCTTCGGCGACGACGAGATGCGCATCCGCAACATGTCGATCATCGCGGACTTCCCCGAGCGGTCGGTGCGGATGGCGTTCCTCGCCACGGTGGCCGGTGCGAAGGTGAACGGCGTAGCCGAGCTGCACTCCCAACTGCTCCGCGAGAAGGTTTTGCCCGACTTCGACGAGTTCTTCCCCGGCAAGTTCACGAACGTCACCAACGGGGTCACCCCGCGCCGTTTCGTCCGTCTCGCCAATCCCGGCCTCGCCTCGCTCATCACCGAGGCGCTCGGCGCCGGATGGACGGTCGACCTCGAGCGGCTGCGGGGCCTCGAGGCATTCGCCGAAGACCCCGAGTTCCGTGCGAAGTTCGCCGAGGTCAAGGTGGCGAACAAACGGCGCCTCAGCGAGGTGCTGCTCGCGCGCGACGGGCTCCAGGTCAGTGACGGCCACATGCTCGACGTGATGGTCAAGCGACTGCACGAATACAAGCGTCAGATGCTCAAGCTGCTCCACATCGTCACGCTGTACGAGGGCATCGCATCGGGTCGTGTCGCCGCAGCGGACGTCCAGCCGCGCACGTTCATCTTCGGGGCGAAGGCGGCGCCCGGGTACGTGATGGCCAAGCGCATCATCCACCTCATCAACGCGGTCGGCTCGGTCGTCAACACCGATCCCCGCGTCGAGGGTCGACTCCAGGTGATCTTCCCGCCGAACTACAACGTCACTCTCGCCGAGCGCGTCATCCCGGCCGCCGATCTCTCCGAGCAGATCTCACTCGCCGGCAAGGAGGCCTCGGGCACCGGGAACATGAAGTTCGCCCTCAGCGGTGCCCTCACGATCGGCACCGACGACGGGGCGAACGTCGAGATCCGTCAGCTGGTCGGCGACGACAACTTCTTCCTGTTCGGGATGACCGAGCCCCAGGTCGAAGATCTATGGGCGAAGGGCTACAAGCCCAGCGACTTCTACCAGTCCGACGAGGGCCTGCGCCGTGCGATCGACCTCATCGCCTCGGGAGCGTTCTCGGACGGCGACCGTTCGACGTTCGAGCCGGTCGTGTCGAACCTGCTCTACGACGACCGGTTCATGGTGCTGGCCGACTACGCGTCGTACATCGCCGCGCAGGCGAAGGTGGATGCTGCGTATGCCGACCAGGAGGAGTGGACCCGCTCGTCGATCCTCAACGTCGCACGGTCGGGCTTCTTCTCGTCGGACCGCTCGATCCGCGACTACATCGACCGCATCTGGCACACGCCTCCGTCGATGTGACGGGTGCGCCGCTCAACGCGCGTAGCGCTCGACGAAGGTGCGCAGGATGCGGCTCGGGTGCGACACAGGGGCGCTGCGTACGGCGGCGAGCGTGAGATCGAGTTCGTCGGAGGCGAAGTATCCGTGGTCCGCGTAGGCGTGGATCCGCGTGGTGATCGCGGCCACGTCCAGTTCTGGATGGAACTGCGTCGCGTAGACGTTCTGCCCGACGCGGAACATCTGCACCGGGCATCCCGGCGATGAGGCGAGCAGGACCGCCGACGTCGGCAACGAACTGATCGCCTCTTTGTGGCCGACGAATGCTCCGAAGCGCAGTGGCATCCCGTCCAGCAGCGGATCGGCCGCCCCCGATTCCGTCAGCGTGACCGGTACGACGCTGATCGGCTCGGAATGGGCGCGGTCGATGCTCGCACCCAGGTGCGTACCGACGGTCCCCACGCCGTAACAGGCGCCGAGAAACGGAAAGTCGCGCGGAACGACCTGGTCGAGCAGAGCGGCGAACTCCGCTTCTACGCGACGCTGAACCGCCGACTTCAGTACGGGCGGGTCGGACGCGTTGAACGGTCCGCCCCCGACGAAGATCCCCGAGAGTTCGTCGAGGTCCAGGCGCGGCATGGGTGCGGCTTCGAGGCGCACGCGAATCAGTTCGACCTCGGTCAGGCCCGAGTAGCGCAGGAACAGCTCGTACTCCTCGTCGGCGGGCACATCTTCGGCGCGCGTGGCGAGGAGGACGAAGGGCTTCACGCCTCCACGATATCCGCGCCCGCGCCGGGCCCGGCCATCGCGGATGCGGGAAGATCGATGCATGACCGACATCCGTTCTCGCACTTTCGACTGGTCTGACCCCGCCGCAGCGCTCGTCCAGGCGCGCACCGCCGGCACCGGCATCGAAGCCCTCCAGGCGATGATCGACGGACTGATCCCCCCGCCCCCGATCGCGAACCTGATGGGGTTCACGCTCGTCGAAGTGAGCGAGGGTGTCGCCGTCTTCGAATGCGAGCCGGCCGAGTTCCACTACAACCCGATCGGCGCGGTGCATGGGGGTCTGGCCTGCACCCTGCTGGATTCGGCGCTCGGCTGCGCCGGGCACACCACTCTCCCCGCAGGCGTCCGCTACACCTCGGTCGATCTGAACGTGCGCTATCTCCGCCCGATCACCCACGCGTCCGGAGTGCTGCGCGCGACCGGCAGGGTGATCAAGCCCGGTCGCCGCGTGATCTTCACCGAGGGTGAGCTGACGGATGCCGCGGGTCGCGTCGTTGCGGCGGCCACGAGTTCGCTGCTCGCTCTCGGCGCTACCGGGTGACCTCCGGAGGTCTGGCGCCGGCCGGGACTAGGCTCGACTCATGGCAATCGCACGTCTGCACGGCGGACCCCTCGACGGACAGCTTCTCCCGCTGGAGAGTCCCGACCTCGACTCACTGATCGTTCCCTACGGCGAAGGTCAGATCGTCTACGAGCGCAAGGGCGCGCTCGAGAACACCGGCAACTCGGACGGTCCGACGGAGGCCGAGTTCTGGTTCGTGGAGGCGACCGAGGACATCAATCCGAACCCCGACGGTCGAGACGACTGAGCCGGTGGCCGGAGCCGACTCGGCGCAGGACACGACCGGCGCATCGCGCTCGGTGGAGGTCGAGCTGAAGTTCGACGCCGACGACGAGACTCCGTTGCCGGATTGGAGCGCTCTGCCCGGTGTGACATCGGTCGGACCGCCCGAAGTGCGCGAACTCGACGCGCGCTACCTGGACACGGCCGAGCTGGCGATGGCCGCCGCGGGGTATGCGCTCCGTCGACGCAGCGGTGGCCCGGACGCGGGGTGGCATATCAAGGGGCCGCGCGTGGAGGGCGGCCGAGTCGAGCTCGGCTGGCCCCTGGGTGAGGACGCCGTTGAGGGCGTCCCCGATGCCGTCCGCGCAGCGGTGGCGACGGTGGGAGTGGCAGAGGGCGCGCTCCAGCCGATCGCGCGCATCCGTAACACCCGCACCGCATACGCCCTGCGCTCCGACGAAGGCCTCGTCGCCGAATTCGTCGATGACCGGGTCACCGCGACGGATATGCGCACGGGCGTGGTCCGCACGTGGCGCGAATGGGAGATCGAGCTGGCGCCCGATGCGCCCGTCGCCCCGGGGCCGTTCTTCGCAGCGGTAGAGGCGGCGGTCCTGGCCGCAGGCGGTCGGGCCGCAGCATCCGATTCCAAACTCGCCCGCGCGCTCGGCTACTGACGCGTCCTACATATTGATCATGTGGCCCGCGAGGCCGTGGAAGGCCTCTTGCACGGCCTCCGACAGCGTCGGGTGGGTGTGCACGTTGCGGGCAGCCTCGAGCGCGGTGAGGTCCCACTTCTGCGCGAGCGTGAGTTCCGGAAGCAGCTCGGAGACGTCGGGGCCGATCATGTGGCCGCCGAGCAGCTCGAGGTGCTCGCCGTCGGCGATCAGCTTGACGAAGCCGATGGGCTCGCCCAGGCCGTTGGCCTTGCCGTTCGCGCTGAAGGGGAACTTCGACACCTTCACGTCGTATCCAGCGTCGCGGGCCTGCTGCTCGGTCAGCCCGAACGACGCGATCTGCGGAGAGCAGAACGTCGCGCGCGGCATCATGCGGTAATCGCCGAGGGTCATCGTCTCGGCCTTGCCGATCGTCTCGGCGGCAACCACCGCCTGGGCCTCGGCCACGTGCGCGAGCTGCAGCTTGGCCGTGACGTCGCCGATCGCGAAGATGTGCGGCACGTTCGTGCGCATGTAATCGTCGATGGCGATCGCCCCGCGGTCGGTGAGCTCGACACCCGTGGTCTCGAGGCCGAAGCCCTCGACGCGCGGGGCGAAGCCGATCGACATGAGCACCTTGTCGGCCTCGATCGACGCCTGCTCGCCGCCCTGCGGCGTATAGGTGACGGTGACCTTGTCGCCGGAGTCGACGACGGTCTCGACCTTGGTGGAGGTGAGGATGTCGACGCCGTACTTCTTGTACTGGCGGGCGATCTCTTTCGACACGTCGGCGTCTTCGTTGGGAAGCGCACGGTCGAGGAACTCGATGATCGTGACCCTCACGCCGTAGTTGACCAGCACGAAGGCGAACTCCATGCCGATCGCGCCCGCGCCCACGATGACGATCGACTTCGGGAGCCCGCGAGTGAGGATCTGCTCCTCGTAGGTGACGACGTTCTCGCTGAGCGTCACGCCCGGCAGGAGTCGCACGGTGGAGCCGGTCGAGATGATCGCGTTGTCGAAGGTGACCCGGTCGACCTGGCCGTCGGACTTCTTGACGTCGATCGTGTGGGCATCGACGAACGTGCCGTGACCTTCGTGCTCGGTGACCTTGTTCTTCTTCATGAGGAAGTGGATGCCTTTGACGTGCGTGTCGGCAACCTTCCGGCTGCGATCCCACGCCGTACCGAAGTCGAACGACACATCGCCCGAGATGCCGAACTGCTCGGCTTGATGGTGGAACACGTGGGCGAGGTCGGCATTGCGCAGCAGCGCCTTGGAGGGGATGCAGCCGACGTTCAAGCAGACACCGCCCCAGTACTTCTCTTCGATGATGGCGACCGAGAGGCCGAGCTGGGCTGCGCGAACGGCCGCGACGTACCCGCCGGGGCCGGCGCCGAGAATGGCGAGGTCGTAATGAGGCATGGCTCCAGCCTATCGGTCGGCGGGGGTGTCAGAGCCGGGCTCGGAGGGGCCGGGAGGTGTCGATTCGGGGGATGCCGGGAGGCCGGACATGCGCGCCTTCTCGAGCTCCGCGACCCGCCGTGCGCGAGAGACGAGCAGATAGACCACGCCGCCCAGGACGGCGGCCGCGACCACCCCGAGGACGGCCCAGGGCAGCGCCGACGAGCCCGCGTCGGAGGGCACTGGGTCAGCCGAAGGCGTCGCGACGGGCGGCGCGACGAGGGGCGAGGGGGATGCTGTCGGTGTCGTGCTCGCGGTCGGAGTCGGGGTGGGTGCGGGGGTGGGTGTCGGTCCGGCGGTCACCGTGAAGGCGTATTGGTCGGCGATCGGATGACCATCGCTCGACACGACGCGCCAGAGCACCGTGATCGACCCGGTCGCCCCCGCGGTCAGCGCCTGGGTCACGACGTTGGCCTGCACGACGGGGGCGCCATCGGCGATCGATGCACCCGAGGCATCCGTCACCTGCACTTCGGTGGCTCCGGCATCCCCGAGGAGGTCGGCGCTGAAAGTGAGCGTCAGTGCGGCGGGAAGCGCTGCGAGGGTGGCGTCGGCGGCCGGATCCGATGAGACGAGCTCGTCGTGCGCGGCGGCCGGCGATGCGAACGCCAGGAGCGCCGCTGCCGCGATCGCGAGAGCGGCGACGAGCGCGGACGTGCGGGGGACCCTTCGGGAAGCGGATTTCACGTGTTCGAGCCTATCCGGGCGGTGTGAGATCGCTGCCCGCGCGTGACGCCCACGCCTTCGCGGAGTAGCGTTCGGACCAGGCGGGCACTCCTGCTCGCTGCCCCACGATCGGAAGCGAGTGACGCGATGGACATGATGATGAAAGACATGATGTCGAAGGACATGATGTCGATGCCCGGCATGGACTCGATGGACATGGCCCTGATGCAGGCCTGTATGGATGCCTGCTCCGCCTGTGAGCAGGCCTGCACGGTGTGCTCGACCCAGATGATGGACTGCTCGGCGGCCTGCATGAACTGCGCCGACATGTGCAACACCATGATGCGGGCGATGCTGCGGATGCAGGGGATGACGCCGCCCGCCATGATGGCGATGCTCGACGCGTGCATCGCGATGTGTCAGGTGTGCATGGACGAGTGCATGGCCCACGCTGACATGAGCGAGGTCTGCCGCATGTGCGCCGAATCGTGCAAGGCGTGCATGGACGCCTGCATGGCGATGAAGGACTCGATGATGGCGATGGGTTGAAGTGCGTGGGCTGAAAAGCGTGGGCTGATCAGCCCAACGATCACCCCAGAAGGACGTTGAAGCGGCGGTCGCCCACAGCGAGCACGTGATACCGCTCGTGCACGGCGACCGGTGTGCCCACCTCGACGGCGTCGGACGCGCCCGCGCCGCTCCAGACGACGATCGGCGAGCCATCCGATACGGACTGCAATGACAGATTGCCTTCGGCGTCGACAGTCGTCACGATCGCATCCACCCATTCCGAGGGAGTGGCGGCGACGAGGCGCAACTGGATGAGGTGCAACGCGTGACCGGGAGCGAACGTCGAGCACGAACCGCCGTGGATGCACATGCACGCCGCACGCTCACGCACCGGAAGGGGCGGGATGGGGCGGTATGGGCTCGACACGACGGTCTCCTTGTCAGTAGGTTCGAATACCCGCCAGGCTAAGCGGGATGCAGGGCCGGGACACGTCTGCCGACACAGGACGAAACATTGTGAACCCGGCCGTCGGTCTCGCATCGCGATTCCGAGAGCGACCGATCGGTTAGGCTGGATCCGAGGAGGATCACCGTGGAGGACAACCGCCAGCGCCAGCCGGACGAGATCCGGCGAGCCGCCGACGACGGCGATTCCCACAGCGGATCCACCGACACCACCCAGACCTTCGGGCACGACTCCGACCTGTCGTTCGTGCCGTTCGGCAGCGAACTGAGCGAGGCCGAGGTCGAGGCCATCGGAGCGCTCCCGTCTCGCGCCGCGCTTCTGATCGTGCTGTCCGGCCCCACCGCCGGTGCGCGCTACCTGCTCGACACGGACGTGACGACGGTGGGACGCCACCCCGAGGCCGACATCTTCTTCGACGACGTGACCGTGTCGCGGCGTCACGCCGAGATCACGCGTTCGGGCACCGACTTCGAGATCGTCGACCAGCGCTCGTTGAACGGGACGTACGTCAACGGGGAGCGCGTCGATCGATCCCCGCTCGACAACGGCGGCGAGGTGCGGATCGGCAAGTTCCGGCTCAACTTCTTCGTGTCGCCGGCGGATCTGCCCCAGGCAGCGGACGGATGATGGCAGGTGCTGCCGCCCGCGAACGTTCATCGTCCGCGGGCCTTCTGAGCATCGGGCAGGTGCTGGCGCGACTGACGCCGGAATTCCCCGCGCTCACTTCCAGCAAGCTCCGCTTCCTCGAGGTGCAGGGTATCGTCACCCCCACCCGCACCGAGTCGGGTTACCGCAAGTTCTCGCAGGACGATCTCGAGCGACTTCGGCTGGCCCTCACCCTGCAGCGCGACCATTACCTCCCCCTCGTCGTCATCCGGGAGTATCTGGCCGACGTCGACGCCGGGCGCGACCCGGCGCCGCCGTCCGCGGTCCCCTCGATCGTCGCCGCACCGCGCCGCTACCGACGCGAAGAGCTGCTGTCGGCGGCGGGCGCCTCGCCCCAGGTGCTCAACGATGCGATCAGCACCGGCGTGCTCGCCGGGCAGGACGCCTACTCCGATCAGTCGGTGGCGATCCTCCGTGCGCTCGTCGCCCTCGACCGTCACGGTATCGAGCCGCGTCACGTCCGCGCCGTGCGACAGAGCGCGGAGCGCGAGGTCGCGCTGATCGAGTCGGCGCTGACGACCCTGCTGACGCGTACGGATGCGGCATCCCACGCCCACGCTCGTGAGCTCGCCCCCGAACTGGCCAAGCGGCTGGACGAGGTGCGGACGATCTTCGTCCGGGCGGCGCTGGACCGACTGCTCGCCTGAGCACGACACGCCGAAGCCGCACACGCGGATGTCGTTGCCGGGGGAGCGGCCCTGATCTAGCGTGGAGATAGACATCCGGGAGGAGGATGCGCATGACCACTCGCGAGACGCCCACTGCACGCGGTGAGGGCGACGCCTTCTCCGCCGATCTCCTCTTCACCGATGGGCTCCCGCAGATGGACGACGAGGTCGGGTATCGGGGCGCCGTCGCCGCTCGCGCGGCCGGCATCACCTACCGCCAGCTCGACTACTGGGCGCGGACCGAGCTGGTCGAGCCGACAGTCCGCGGTGCGAGCGGTTCGGGCTCCCAGCGTCTCTACGGGTTCCGCGACATCCTCGTCCTGAAGCTCGTCAAGCGCCTTCTGGATACGGGCATCTCACTGCATCAGATCCGGACAGCCGTCGCGCAGCTGCGGGCGTCCGGCATCCGCGATCTCGCCGGCACCACGCTCATGAGCGATGGTGCGTCCGTGTACCTCTGTACGTCCAACGATGAGGTCATCGACCTCGTGAGTCGTGGCCAGGGCGTCTTCGGCATCGCTGTCGGCAAGGTGCTGCGCGAGGTCGAGTCGACCCTCGTCGACTTCGACGCGCAGGTTCCCGAGGTGCTCGACGAACTAGCCGCTCGCCGCGTGGCGCGCAGCGCCTGAATCGGCGGCGCCTGACTCGACGGCACCTGCCGCACTGACCACTGTCGCCGTGCGCCGACGCGCTGCTACGCGCGCGCCTCGCCGGGAACCGGGATGCGCCCCGTGCGCATGACGCGGTCCAGGAGCGCGTCGAAGTCGGCCGCGAGTTCCTGAGCGGAGTCGCCGGGCCAGATGTGCAGGGGCTTGGCCGCACCCTGCGCCTGCTGCAGAGAGGTGCGCTCAGGAAGCTGCGGCGCGAGCACGAGCGGGCCGAACATATCGCGCAGCTCCTTGATGCGGAACTGGTGCTCGATCGACTGCGGCCGGACGCGGTTGACGACGATGCCGAGCGGCTGAAGGCGAGGAGAGAGGCCGCGACGGATCTCCTCGATCGCGCGCAGCGCGCGATCGGCGGCGGCGACCGAGAACAGGCCGGGCTCGGTGACGACGATCACCCGGTCGCTGGCGGCCCACGCGGTGCGGGTCAGCGCGTTGAGCGACGGCGCGCAATCCACGAGCACGAGGTCGTAGTCGGCTTCGATCGTGGCGAGTGCCTCTTCGAGCTTCCAGACATCGCGGACGCTCGGATGCGGTCCGTCGAAGTTGATCGCCGAGGGACTCCCGATCAGCACATCGATCGTGCCGGGGTGGACCTTGGCCCACCCGCTCGAGGTGATCGCCTGACGGACGACCTTCTCCTTGGGGTTGGCGAGGACGTCCGCGACGTTGAGCCGGCCGGCGACCTGGATGTCCATGCCGGTGGATACGTCGGACTGCGGGTCGAGATCCACCACGAGAGTCCGAACTCCCCGCGCAAATGCAGCCGAGGCGAGTCCTAGAGTCACGGTTGTCTTACCGACCCCGCCCTTGAGCGAGCTGACGGAGAGTACGTGCACAAGGGTCTACGTTACCTTCCCCTAGGCTGTGATCACACTTGCCCGAATGCACGGCTGCCTTGTGGGGTGTTGATGTTCCGGAAGATTCTTGTTGCCAACCGCGGCGAAATCGCGATTCGCGCGTT
Source organism: uncultured Microbacterium sp. (assembly GCF_964244775.1). Taxonomy (NCBI): domain Bacteria; kingdom Bacillati; phylum Actinomycetota; class Actinomycetes; order Micrococcales; family Microbacteriaceae; genus Microbacterium; species uncultured Microbacterium sp. The sequence continues at coordinate 1,050,188 of NZ_CAXTJR010000001.1, read as the reverse complement.
TCGCGCCGCGTTCGAATTGGGGGCCCGCACCGTCGCGGTGTACCCGTACGAAGACCGCGGCTCGCTCCATCGCCAGAAGGCCGATGAGTCGTATGTGATCGGCGAGCAGGGCCACCCCGTGCGCGCCTATCTCGACGTGGACGAGATCATCCGAGTCGCCCTCGAGTCGGGGGCGGATGCCATCTACCCCGGCTACGGGTTCCTCTCCGAGAATCCCGAACTCGCCGCGAAAGCCGCCGAGAACGGGATCACCTTCATCGGTCCGCCCGCGAAGGCTCTGGAGATGGCGGGCAACAAAGTCACCGCCAAGCACTACGCGACCGCTGCAGGCGTGCCCGTGCTGCGCTCGACGGAGGCCTCGGAAGACGTCGACGAACTCGTGGTGCAGGCTGCCGGAATCGGCTTCCCGATCTTCGTCAAGGCGGTCGCCGGCGGTGGCGGACGAGGCATGCGACGCGTCGAAGAGTCGGCCGCGCTGCCCCCTGCGATCGCCGAGGCGATGCGCGAGGCGGGTGCCGCATTCGGCGACGCGCGCGTGTTCCTGGAACAGGCGGTGTTGCGTCCCCGTCACATCGAGGTGCAGATCCTCGCCGATGCCTCGGGTCACACCGTGCACCTGTTCGAGCGCGACTGCTCGGTGCAGCGCCGCCACCAGAAGGTCATCGAGATCGCGCCCGCCCCGAACATCTCGGACGAGCTGCGCACGGCCCTGCACCGCGACGCCGTGGCCTTCGCCGAGTCGATCGGCTACGTCAACGCAGGCACGGTCGAGTTCCTCGTCGACACCGCAGGGGAGCGCGCCGGCGAGCACGTGTTCATCGAGATGAACCCGCGGATCCAGGTCGAGCACACCGTGACCGAAGAGGTCACCGATGTCGACCTCGTCCAGTCGCAGATGCGGATCGCCGCCGGGGAGTCGCTCGCCGACCTCGGATTGCAGCAGGAGAACATCGTGCTGCGCGGCGCCGCCCTGCAGTGCCGCATCACGACTGAGGATCCGTCGCACGGTTTCCGCCCCGACACAGGCCGCATCACCACGTACCGCTCGCCCGGCGGCGCAGGCATCCGCCTCGACGGCGGCACGACGGCGGCGGGCTCGCAGATCAGCCCGCACTTCGACTCGATGCTCGCGAAGCTCACCTGCCGCGCCCGCGACTTCCCGTCCGCCGTCGCGCGGGCCAAGCGCGCACTGGCGGAGTTCCGCATCCGGGGAGTTGCCACCAACATCCCGTTCCTGCGCGCGGTGCTGGACGATCCCGCCTTCGCCGTGGGCGACCTGAGCACGGCGTTCATCGAAGAGCGTCCCCAGCTCCTGACCGTCAACGCCTCGCGAGACCGCGCCACCAAGCTCCTGAACTGGCTCGGCGATGTGACGGTGAACCGCCCCTACGGCGACAAGCCGGTCTCGGTCTCGCCGGGGAGCAAGCTGCCGGCCATCGATCTGTCGGTCGCGCCGCCCGCCGGCACGCTCGACCGCCTGCGGGAGCTCGGCCCCACGGGATTCGCGAAGGCGCTGCGCGAGCAGATCCCGCTCGCCGTGACCGAGACGACCTACCGCGACGCGCACCAGTCGCTGCTGGCCACCCGCGTCAGGACCCGTGACCTCGTCCGGGTCGGTCCGCACGTGGCGCGGATGACGCCAGGTCTGCTCTCGGTCGAAGCATGGGGCGGTGCGACGTACGACGTCGCGCTGCGGTTCCTCGCCGAAGACCCGTGGGAGCGGCTGGCCGCTGTCCGCGAAGCGATCCCGAACATCCCGATCCAGATGCTGCTGCGAGGTCGGAACACCGTCGGCTACACGCCGCGGCCCGACGAGGTCGCCCACGCGTTCGTCCGCGAGGCGGCGCGGACCGGCGTCGACATCTTCCGGATCTTCGACGCCCTCAACGACGTCGACCAGATGCGTCCGGCGATCGATGCGGTGCTCGCGACCGGCACCGCCGTCGCGGAGGTCGCGGTCTGCTACACCGCCGACCTGCTCGATCCCGCAGAATCGCTCTACACGCTCGACTACTACCTCCGACTCGCGGAGCGGATCGTCGAGGCGGGCGCCCACATCCTCGCGATCAAGGACATGGCAGGACTTCTTCGCCCGGCGGCAGCAGCGAAGCTCGTCACGGCGCTGCGCGAGCGCTTCGATCTGCCCGTGCACCTGCACACGCACGACACCGCGGGCGGCCAGCTCGCGACGCTGCTGGCGGCGAGCGCCGCGGGAGTGGACGCCGTGGATGCTGCGGCCGCGCCCCTCTCCGGAACCACCAGTCAGCCCTCGCTGTCGGCCTTGGTCGCAGCGCTGGTGCACACCGAGCGCGACACGGGTCTCGACCTGGCCGCGGTCAGCGACCTGGAGCCCTACTGGGAGGGCGTGCGCAACCTCTACAGCCCGTTCGAGTCGGGCCTGCCCGGGCCGACCGGCCGGGTCTACCACCACGAGATCCCCGGCGGTCAGCTCTCGAACCTCCGCCAGCAGGCGATCGCGCTGGGCATGGCCGACGATTTCGAGCGCATCGAGGATATGTACGCGGCGGCCGACCGCATCCTCGGTCGTATTCCGAAGGTGACGCCGTCGTCGAAGGTCGTCGGCGATCTGGCGCTCGCGCTGGTCGCGGCCAACGCCGACCCGGCCGACTTCGCGGAGAACCCGCAGAACTACGACATCCCTGACTCCGTCGTCGGTTTCATGGCGGGGGAGCTGGGCGACCTCCCTGGCGGATGGCCCGAGCCGTTCCGTACCAAGGTGCTCGCCGGACGCCAGATCTCGATCGAGGTTCCGGCGCTGACGACCGAGGAGCGCGACGGGCTCGCAGGCGACGCGTCGGCCCGTCGGCGCACGTTGAACCGCCTCCTCTTCCCCGGCCCGGCGAAGGACTTCGAGGCCAATCGTGAAGCTTACGGCGATCTGTCCGCGCTGGGTACGCCCGACTACCTGTACGGGTTGACACCGGGCGAGGAGCACATCGCCGAGATCGACCCCGGCGTGCAGCTCTACGTCGGGCTCGAGGCGATCGGCGAGGCGGACGCCAAGGGCATCCGCACCGTCATGACGACGCTGAACGGACAGCTCCGGCCGGTGTACGTGCGCGATAGGAGCATCAAGGTCGACGCTCGCCAGTCGGAGAAGGCCGATACCTCCAAGCCCGGTCAGATCGCGGCGCCGTTCTCCGGCGTCGTGACCGCCAAGGTGAGTGTCGGCGACACCGTCACCGCGGGTCAGCCGGTCGCCTCGATCGAGGCGATGAAGATGGAAGCCGCGATCACATCGCCCGTCGAGGGCACCGTGGAGCGGCTGGCGATCGCGGCCACGCAGCAGGTGGATGCCGGGGACCTTTTGGTCGTCGTCCGCCCCGCGCATTAGCCTGGAGGGCAGGCCACGCGCGCCTACCCGTCCTTTGGAGTGATTTGCTGTGACGCCCGACCGATTGGACCCGACCCCGGAGGGGGAGGCCGAGAACGGGATGCTCGCCGACACCGGCAGCCTCGACACCAGCGCCTTCAGCATCCTCGGAGCCGCGACGGAGCAGGTGAGCGTGTCGATCCCTGCCGACGACGACGACGATCTCGACGACGAGGGAGTGGTCGACGACGAGGTCGCACTCGGAGCTTTCGAGGCCATTCAGAGCGAGTACGCCACCCCTGACGAAGGCGTGCGCGACGCATCCGATTTCCCGCCGTCCGCCGAGACCGGCGAGATCGTGACGGGTGAGATCGAAGCGGGCGAGATCGACACGGCGCCCTCGAACGGCGACGCGACCTCCTTCGAAGAGGTTCCGGAGATCATCGGCGAGTACGAGCCCGACGATGATGAATCCGGGAGGCGCTTCGAGGTCTCGGAGGAACAGTCGCCCGCCCCGGAGCCGAGCGCACTGCCCGCCGCACCGCTCATCACGCCGCCGCCGGCCGCGCCGACTCCGACCGGTTCCACACCGACTACGCGGCGCGAGGCGATGCATCCCGAGCTGACCGTGCGGACCGATCGCGTCCATGCCGTCGAGCGCGTGCACACGAACCCCGACGTCGCGCTCGCCTCCAAGCGTCTCGGAGAATTCGAGGCGGGGCGGGAGTCATCCGATCTGCTCACCCCCGATCGGCTGCTCGACCCGCACCAGGTCGTGCGCCCCGAGCCGGAAGGCACCTGGCAGCACCTCGTCTACTCGCTGTCCAGGCGCCGCATCAACCTGGGCGACGGCAAGCGGGCACGCGATCGCAAAGAGCTCGATCGGCGGATCTCGGTCGCGCTGCCGGGCGGAGCCCGGTTCGTCCCCGTTCTGTCGCGCAAGGGCGGTGTCGGCAAGACGACCATCACCACGCTGCTCGGCATGGCCCTGGCCGACGCCCGCGATGACCGGATCATCGCGATCGACGCCAACCCCGACCGGGGCACGCTCGCCGAGCGAATCGCGCGATCGAGCGGAAAGACCATCCGCGACCTGGTCCGCGTCCGCGCGGACGTCACGGGCTACAGCGACATCTCGTCGATCGTGGCTCGCGACGAGACACGACTGGACGTGCTGGCTTCGGATGCTGATCCCCGCGTCTCCGAGGCGCTCAGCGATCGTGACTACCACGACGTCGCCGCGGTGGCCGCGCACTACTACTCGATCGTGCTCACCGACACGGGGACGGGCATCGTCCACTCCGTGATGGGTGCGACCCTCGACGTCGCCGATCAGCTCGTGATCGTCTCGGGACTTAGTGTCGATGAGGCACGGCTCGCCTCCGAGACCCTCACCTGGCTCGAGACGAACGGCTACGCCGAGCAGGCTCGGAACGCCGTCGTCGTCCTGAACAATGCGCGCCCAGGGGCACCACTCGTGCGCCAGGACGAACTCGAATCGCACTTCGGCACCCGTGTCCGCACCGTCGTACGCATACCGTACGACCCCCTGATCGGAGCCGGGAGCGCCATCACGTTCCGCGAGCTGCAGCCCGCGACGAGGCTTGCCGCCCGTGAGCTCGCCGCGGCGGTCGTGCAGGGCCTGCGTCTCCTCGCACCGGCGGCCTAGGCATCCGATGACCGTTCGAGCCATCCGCATCTTCGGCGACCCCGTTCTGCGCGCCGTCAGCGCCCCCATCCAGGAGATCGACGACGGCGTCCGAGCCCTTGTGCAAGATCTGATCGACACGGTCGAGCTGCCCGGCCGCGCGGGCGTGGCGGCACCGCAGATCGGTGTGGGGCTGCGGGCGTTCAGCTACAACATCGACGGCGACGTCGGCTATATCCTCAATCCCGAACTCGTCGAGGTCTCGGGCCAGCCGGTCGAGGTGGGTGAGGGTTGCCTGTCGGTGCCAGGACTCTGGCACGACGCGGTGCGCTACCCGCACGCGAAGGTGATCGGCATCGATCTGGACGGCGAGCAGATCGTGCTGGAAGGCGACGGCCTCCTCGCTCAGGCGCTCCAGCACGAGACCGATCACCTCGACGGCAGGCTCTACCTCGATCGCCTGCCCCCCGAGACCCGGCGCACCGCCATGCGCCAGGTCCGTGAGAGCGCGTGGTTCTAAGCCGGTTCTCTGCCAGTTCTAGGCGAGCGACACGTTCGTCGTGTTGACGGGCACCGTGTAGAGGGCCTCGACGTCGTCGGCGAAGTCCGACATGATCACGTTCCGCTTGATGCTCATCTTCGGCGTGAGGTGGCCACTGGCCTCCGTCCACTCGGTGGGGAGGATCGTGAACCTGCGGATCGACTCCGCGCGCGAGACCGACTTGTTGGCGATGTCGATCGCGCGCTGCACCTCGGCGCGGACGGCGGGGTTCTCCGCGGCTGCAGTGAGCGACATATCGGCGGACAGCCCGTTGTTGGCGAGCCAGGTGGGCAGCATGTCTGAGTCGAGCGTGATGAGCGCGGAGATGTACGGCTTCTGATCGCCGACGACGACGACCTGGCCGACGATCGGGTTCGCGCGGATCGGGTCTTCGAGCGCCGCCGGAGCGACGTTCTTGCCGCCGGCGGTGACGATGATCTCCTTCTTGCGACCGGTGATCGACAGGAAGCCCTCGTCATCGAACGAGCCGAGATCGCCGGTCTTGAACCAGTCGCCGTCGAAGGCTGCCGCGGTCGCCTCGGGATTGCGCCAGTACTCCTTGAACACATCGACGCCCCGGACCTGGATCTCACCGTCGTCGGCCAGGCGCACGCCGACACCCGGCAGTACGGGTCCTACCGAGCCGATCTTCGACTTCGTGGCGAGGTTGACGGTGGCCGGCGCGGTGGTCTCGGTGAGGCCGTAGCCCTCGAGGATCACGACGCCGAGGCTGTGGAAGAAGTGGCCGAGGCGCTGCCCGAGGGGCGCCGAGCCCGATACGGCGTACTGCACGCGGCCGCCCATCGCCTCACGCAGCTTGCTGTAGACGAGCCGGTCGAACAGGGCGAACTTGACCTTCATGCCGAACGGGATCTTCTGGCCGTCCTGCAGACGCATGGAGTGATCGATCGCCGTCTGCGCGGCGGACCGGAAGATCTTGCCCCTGCCACCGGCCTCTGCCTTCTGCTCAGCAGAGTTGTAGACCTTCTCGAAGACGCGGGGAACGGCCAGCAGGAACGTGGGCTTGAACGAGCCGAGGGCGGGAAGCAGGAACTTCGTGTCGGGCTGGTGGCCGGTCTTGACCCCGGCGTGGATGTCGAGGATCGAGATGAACCGTGCGAACACGTGCGCGGTGGTGATGAAGAGCAGGGTCGAGGCCCCCGGCGCAGTGAGCACCTCGCTGAGCGCGAGCGAGGAGTTGCGCACGAGCTCGACGAAGTTGCTGTGGGTCAGCACGCAGCCCTTGGGGCGCCCCGTCGAGCCCGAGGTGTAGATCAGGGTCGCGATGTCGGCGCCGTTGGAGATGTTGCGGCGGCGCTCGATCTCCTCGTCCGTGATCCCCGCGCCCTGCGCGGTGAGCTTGGCGAGGTCGCCGAGATGCATCGACCACACGGAACGGATCAGCGGCAGGTCGGCGCGCACCTCGTCGAGGCGCGCCGAGTGATCGACCGACTCCGCGATGACGGCGGTGGCTCCGGAGTCGGAGAGGATCCACTGGATCTGCGAGGGGGAGCTCGTCTCGTACACCGGCACCATGACCGCGCCGGCGAAGAAAAGCGCGAAGTCGACGAGTGTCCACTCGTATGTCGTACGGGCGATGAACCCCACTTTGTCGCCGGGCTCGACGCCCGCTGCCGCAAAGCCCTTCGCAAGGGCCACGACCTGGCGGTGGAACTGCGTAGCGGAGATGTCGCGCCATCCGTTCCCCTCGGGTACGGCGAACAGAGCAAGATCCGGGGTGGCCTTCACTCGATCGACCAGCAGGTCCGTCACGTTGGCCTGAGGGTCTGCGGGCACGATGGCGGGCACTTCGAATTGGATCACGGCAACTCCTTCGGTACCGATGGCGTACATCTTCGGGCGACATCGAGTCTAACCTTTGCCGCCTCGGAGCCCCCAGCCGTGTGGATGCCGCGGCCCCCGCTAGACTGCAGAACGCCGCGCGCCGCGTCGGCCGGAAGGGGATCGCGGGTGCTCAAAGTCGGAATCGACATCGGCGGGACGAAGATCGCCGGAGGCGTCGTCGACAGCGACGGGAGCATCGTCGAGAAGCTGCGCGTCGACACCCCCGCAGACATCCGCGCGCTGGCCGATGCCGTCGTCGACATGGCTCGACACCTTTCCGCGGGCCATGACGTCGGCGCCGTGGGCGTCGCTGCGGCCGGCTTCGTCGACAAGGACCGCGCCACCCTCATCCATGCGCCCAACATCGCCTGGCGCAACGAGCCGCTGCGGGCCATCCTCGAGGCGCGCATCGATGCGCCGGTCACGATCGAGAACGACGCGAACGCGGCCGGATGGGCGGAATTCCGCTTCGGCGCAGGGCGTGGCGTCGACGACATGGTGATGCTCACGATGGGCACCGGTGTCGGCGGCGCGATCGTCTCCTCCCACGAGCTGTTCCGCGGCGGTCACGGCATCGCCGCCGAGCTGGGCCACCTGCGCTTCATCCGCGATGGGCGCCCGTGCGGCTGCGGGCAGAACGGATGCCTCGAGCAGTATGCGTCCGGTAGGGCACTGCAGCGCGAGGCGAACGACATCGCCGACTCCGGAGGGATCGGAGCGGCGCTTGCCGACCTCCGCGCGGAGAAGGGGGTGCTCCACGGTCCGGCGATCTCGCGACTGATCATCGCCGGCGATCCCGGGGCGCTCGAGGCGCTCCGCCGCGTGGCGACCGCGCTGGGCGAGGCGTGCGGCGGCTTCCAGGCCGTGCTCGACCCCCAGCTCTTCGTGATCGGCGGGGGAGTGGCGCAGCTGGGCGAGGTCCTCCTCGAGCCCGTCCGCATCGCGTACGAGACCTCGCTCCCCGGCTACGGAGATCGGCCGATCGCCGAGTTCGCGATCGCGCAGCTCGGCAACGACGCCGGGTTGATCGGTGCGGCAGATCTCGCGGTCGCCGCCGACGCGGTCGCCGACGCCGACGCCGACGACGCCGTCGCCGTCGCGATGCGGGCGAGATAGCGATGTTCTACTGGCTGATGAAGTACATCGTGATCGGTCCGCTGGTCAAGGCCATCTGGCGGCCGTGGGTCGTCGGCCGCCGCAACGTCCCCGTCGAGGGCGCCGCGATCCTGGCCAGCAACCACCTCTCGGTGATGGACTCGATCTTCCTGCCGCTCATGATCGATCGGCCGATCTCGTTCCTCGCCAAGAGCGACTACTTCACGGGCCGGGGCCTCAAAGGCTGGGCGACCAAGATGTTCATGAAGGCGACGGGACAGATCCCGATCGACCGTTCGGGCGGCAAAGCGTCCGAGGCATCCCTGAACACGGGCCTGCAGGTGCTGGGCCGCGGCGATCTGCTGGGCATCTATCCCGAAGGCACCCGCAGCCCCGACGGCAAGCTCTACCGCGGCCGTACGGGCCTTGCCCGCATGGCGCTGGAGGCACATGTGCCGGTCGTCCCCGTCGTGATGGTCGACACCGACACGATGCTGCCGATCGGTCGCACCATCCCGCGCATCGTGCGTGTGGGCATCGTGATCGGCGAGCCGCTGGACTTCTCCCGCTTCGCCGGCATGGAGGGCGATCGCTTCATCCTCCGCTCGATCACCGATGAGATCATCGTCGCGCTGCAGCGCCTCGGCGAGCAGGAGTACGACGACGTCTACGCGTCCAGCGTGAAGGACCGCGTGGCGAGCGTGAAGACGCCATCGGTCTGAGAAGGACGGGTGAGGGTGGGGCCGGGCGGCTACCGCCGCCAATAGACTGGACGGATGCCTCAGCAGCCCGACTCTCTCGACCACTGGCGGAATCTGCCGATCAAACAGCAGCCATCCTGGCCCGATCCGGACGCGGTGGCCGCCGTCTCGGCCGAGATCGCGACCCTTCCGCCGCTCGTGTTCGCCGGCGAAGTCGACAACCTCCGCGAACACCTCGCGCGCGCAGCATCCGGCCGTGCATTCCTGCTCCAGGGCGGAGACTGCGCCGAGACCTTCGCCGGCGCGACCGCCGAGCAGATCCGCAACCGCATCAAGACGGTGCTGCAGATGGCGGTCGTGCTCACGTACGGCGCATCCATGCCGGTGGTGAAGATGGGCCGGATGGCGGGGCAGTTCGCGAAGCCCCGCTCGAGCGACACCGAGACCCGCGGCGGCGTGACGCTGCCCGCCTACCGGGGCGACATCGTCAATGGGTTCGACTTCACCGAGGCCTCACGCGTGGCCGACCCCGCGCGGCTGCTGAAGGGGTACCACACCGCGGCATCCACGATCAATCTGATCCGCGCGTTCACCCAGGGTGGCTTCGCCGACCTGCGCGAGGTGCACTCGTGGAACCGCGGATTCGCAGAGAACCCCGCGAACCAGCAGTACGAGCGCCTCGCGCACGAGATCGACCGGGCGATCAAGTTCATGGAGGCCGCGGGCGCCGACTTCGACGAGCTGCGCCGCGTCGAGTTCTACACCGGCCACGAGGGCCTGCTGATGGACTACGAGCGACCGATGACCCGTATCGACTCGCGCACCGGCACGCCGTACAACACGTCGGCGCACTTCGTGTGGATCGGCGAGCGCACACGCGACCTCGACGGTGCGCACATCGACTACTTCTCGAAGATCCGCAACCCCATCGGGGTCAAGCTCGGCCCTTCGACGACTCCCGACGACGCCCTCGCGCTCATCGACAAGCTTGACCCGGAGCGCGAACCCGGGCGTCTGACGTTCATCACCCGCATGGGCGCGGGCAAGATCCGCGACGCGCTTCCCCCGCTGCTGGAGGCGGTGCGCGACTCGGGCGCCACCCCGCTGTGGGTCACCGACCCGATGCACGGGAACGGCATGACGACCCCGACGGGGTACAAGACGCGCCGCTTCGACGACGTCGTCCACGAGGTGCGCGGGTTCTTCGACGCGCATCGCGCGGTGGGCACCTTCCCGGGCGGCATTCACATCGAGCTCACCGGCGACGACGTGACCGAGTGCCTCGGCGGCTCGGAGATGATCGATGAGGCCACCCTCGCGACGCGCTACGAGTCGCTCTGCGACCCGCGCCTGAACCACATGCAAAGCCTGGAACTCGCGTTCCTCGTCGCCGAGGAGCTCGAGAAGGTCTAGCCCGCCGGGCATCGGATGCCGCGGCATCCGATGCTCTCGCGGCTCGCGACGTCTCCTGTGCGCGAGCCGTCGCGGATGTCGGACGAGCCGCTCGGTGAGCGACATCTGCGACGGCTCAGTGACGCCTATGGACAGCCGGATTCGCGGCTGCTGCTCGAGCATCAGGGTTCGGACCGAACCCGGGCCCGGGTTCGGTCGCACTCGCCCAGCGCGTGCGGCGCGCGCTCGATGGAAGATCGTTCGACGCCCGAGCACGGCATCCCGCTCTGTGGGTGCCGCGAGCCGCCTCGAATGTCCGATGGATGTCGCGGGGGCGCGACATCTCCGACGGCTCGCCGGTCAGGGTCCAGCCGTGAGGTTGATGGTCGTACTAGGTGCGACCAGCTCACCCGACTTGGGTGTCATGCTCCGCACGTAGTAGAGATCCCAGGCCTTGAAGCCGAGTAGGAGCGTGGTGTCGTCGATATTCGCATTGACCTTGAACCCCGCTGCCTCCAACTTCTCGACAGCGGTGCGGACCGTTTGATTGATGATTCCGTCTGGAACTCGCACGGGCTCGGGGCCCTTCGAGACGATGAGCGTCACGGTCTCGCCGGGCCGCCAGTTGCCGCCCCCGTCGCGATCGGCGATGCGGATGACCTCGCCCTCGGCGATGTCGTCGCTGAACTCCGTCGGCTTATCTGCGGCGACCTGCAGATTCACCCCGTTCAGGATGCCGGTGGCAGCGTCGGCGCTCTGTCCGGTGACATCCGGCACCGCCCCGAGCGAGACCGTGAGAACCGCGGTGTCGCCCTCGTGCAGCGCGCAGCCCTGGGTGCAGTCGATGACGGCACCGTCGGAGCGCTGGGTGACCGAGGCGGAGATCACCGAATTGGCGGGATCTTCCGTGAAGATCGACACGTTGTCGCCCACCGTGACCATGGCGGCGTCGAGGATCTGCCTGGCTTCGCCGGCATCCTTGCCCGCGAGAGCCGCGATATCGTGCGGTGCGGCGCCGGCCGAGACGAAGATCGCCACGGTGGAGTCCTTGTCCAGACGGGTCCCCTCCACGGGATCCGTCCCCAGCACGGTGCCCGCGGGCACGTCGATGCTGTACTGATCAGTGGCCGTCGACTGCAGGTTCTGCGCGGCGATAACCTGCTGCGCCTGATCGAGGCTCATGCCCGTGACGGTGGGCACCGCGACCATCGATCCCGGACCCGAGCCGAACCACCAGCCGATGCCGCCTGCGAGCGCGGCGAGGAGGATGACGACCGTGAAGATCCATGCGCCCTTCGCCGAGCGGCGCCGGGCGCTGCGCCGCAGCCGCGTCGCGTTGTCGGTGGCGTCGACCGCGGTGGTGGGCGTGGTCATCGTCGAGGGCAGCACGCTCGTGACGCCCATGCTGTCGAAGGCGCCGGAGTCGATCCCGTCGTCGAGCGCCGGGCCTGCGGCGGCGACCGCCCGGGAGACCTGCGGATAGATGCCGAGCTCGCGCTCGATGTCGCGGAGCCGGTTCAGCATCTCGGTCGCGTCCGACGGGCGGTCGTCGGGCGAGCGTTCGGTCGCCCACAGGACGAGCTCGTCCAGCGGCTCGGGCACCCCCGGATTCTTCACGCTCGGCCGCGGGACCGAGTCGGTGGCGTGCTGGAATGCGATCTGCATCGGCTGCTCGCCCTGGTACGGCTGTTCGCCGACGAGCATTTCGTACAGCAGGATGCCGAGGGCGTAGATGTCGCTGCGCGCGTCGGCGGTGCCGCGGGTCACGAGCTCCGGCGCGAGGTAGGCGATCGTGCCGAGCAGCATCTGCCCGGTCGCCGTGTTCGCCGTAGTCGCGCGGGCGAGCCCGAAGTCGCCTATCTTGATGCGTCCGTCTTCGGCGAGGAGCACGTTCTCGGGTTTGACGTCACGGTGGATGATGCCGCCCCGGTGCGCGGCGGCGAGGCCCGAGAGCACAGCATCCATGATCGTGACGGTCTGCGGGATCGTCAGGCGCCGCTGCTCGCGCATGAGCTCGCGCAGGGTGATGCCCGGGAGGTACTCCATCACGAGGTAGGCGGTCTCGCCGTCCTGGCCCTGATCGAAGACGTTCACCACGTGGGGGTCGGCGAGTCGGGCAGCCGAGCGCGCCTCCTGAATGAACCGGCTCTGGAACACCGAGTCGTCACTGAGGTGGCCGTGCATGACCTTCAGGGCCACCCGTCGCTCCAGGCGAAGGTCGGTGGCGACGTAGACCGTCGCCATGCCGCCACGGGCGATGCGGGCGCGCACGCGGTACCTGCCGTCGACAAGCCGCCCGATGAGGGGATCGGCTTGCTGACTCGTGCTCACTCCTTGATTCTACGGACGGCGGGGCGCGCGCCCGGGGAGCGGCTCACCCTCCGCACGACGCTTCCAGGCGCGCACTCAGGGCGCGGTCGGTGACGCCCGGCAATCGCGCAGGCCCGGGCGGAGATGAGATAGTTGCATCGTGACCGGAGAGACGACGCCTCGCACCGAGACCGAATGGCTCACGCTGCCCGAGATCGCGGAGATGCTCGACATCACGCGCGGGCGTGTGCGCAGGATGCTGGACGAGCAGCAGCTCGTCGGAGCGATGCGCGAGGGCACGTTCCGCATCCCCGCCGTGTTCTTCGTCGACGACGCGCCCCTGTCGTCGCTGCGCGGCACGATCTTCGTGCTCCACGATGCCGGGTTCAGCGACGAAGAGGCGATCGACTGGCTGCTCGAGCCGGAGGAGTCGATCGGGATGTCGCCGATCGACGCGCTGCGCGCCGGCCGCAAGAGCGAGGTCAGACGCGTCGCACAGTCGATCGGCTGAGCGGATCAGGCCACCGGAGTCAGGCCAGCGGGATCAGGCCAGCGGGGTCAGGCCGCCCTGGCCGTCGCCTCACGGGCGAGGTCGCGCAGGTCGCCGACCGCGGCGTTGCCCAGGCGTGCACCGTTGAGCGCACGCTCGGCCTGCCGCGAGTAGTCGCTGATGAGCGCCTCGACCCGTTCGAGCGCACCCGACTCCTGGATCGTGCGCTGCAGCGCGGCGATCTGCACCTCGTCGAGCTCGGGGTCGCCGATGAGCTCATCGACCACGCGCCGCGCCGAGGGCGCGAGCCGCTCGCGGGCGAACGCGACCAGGACGGTGCGCTTGCCCTCGCGCAGATCGTCGCCCGACGGCTTTCCGGTCACGGCTTCGTCGCCGAACACGCCGAGCACGTCGTCGCGCAGCTGGAACGCCATGCCCAGCGGATGCCCGAACGCCGCCAGGGCGTCGAGCTGCGCCGCATCGGCTCCGGCCAGAGCCGCACCGATCAGCAACGGCTGCTGCACGCTGTACCTGGCGGATTTGAGCGATGCGACGCGCAGCGCGCGGTCGGCGTGGCGCTCATCGGGCTCGGATCGGAAGGCGGCCTCCTCGGCGACGTCGAGGAATTGCCCGACCGTGACCTCGCGGCGCATCCGGCCGTACTCGGTGCGAGCCACGGTGGCGGCGGATACCGCAGCGGATGCCGCATCCATCCCCTCCTCGAAGAGGTCGTCGCTCCACGCCACCAGCAGATCCCCGAGGAGGATCGCGCCCGAGCGGCCGAACGCGGCGGCGTCGCCGACCCATCCGGCGTCGTGATGGAGCCGTTCGAGGGCGCGATGCGCGGCGGGCCGACCGCGTCGCGTATCGGAGTTGTCGATGATGTCGTCGTGCACGAGAGCCGCGGCGTGGAAGACCTCCAGCGCGGCGGCGGCGGAGATGACAGCGGATGCCGGTGCCGCGTCGCTGCGGACGCCTGGCGCCTCTTCGACCGCGCGCCAGCCCGTCAGGCAGAACCTCGCCCGCAGGCGCTTCCCGCCGCGCAGGGCGCCCGCCGCAGCCTCGATCAGGGACGCCGCTTCGGGGCCCCAATCGGCCGCCTCGGACCGTCTCATCGAGAAGAACTTGTCCAGACGCTGAGAAACAGCCTCGATCGCATCCGGTGGGGGCATCACGGGCCTAGCCTAGTGATCGACGGCACGCGTACAATCGAGCCGTCTGCGACATCCAGTGCCAGACACGTAAGAGGGGGGATGCATGCCACTGTCCGAACAGGAGCAGCGTCTGCTGGACGAGATGGAACGCCATCTCATGCGCAACGACGCCGACGTCGTCAGCGCGCCCCGCGATGGCCGCACGCTCAGCTACCGCAACATCGTCTACGGCGCCATCCTGGTGCTCGCCGGGTTGGGTGGGCTCGTCGTCGGCGTCTCGACCGGCATCATCATCGTCGGCGTTCTCGGTTTCCTCGTGATGCTGGGCGGTGTGATCCTCGCGGTGACGCCCACGCGTGGCATCGGCCACGTCGAGGCGGAGCCGGGTCGCCCCTCCAAGCAGAAATCGTCCGCGTCCTTCATGGACCGGATGAACGATCGATGGGATCGGCGCCGGGAAGAGCCCTGACGCCAGAGATCCGGCCGCGCTGACGGCGCGGCGACCAAAAAGCACCGACCTTCGGGTCGGTGCTTTTTTTCGTGCGGCCGTGCGGAATGGGATGGTGAAGTGGAGGGAAGTGGAGTAAAGTGGTGGATATCCCGGGGGGCCGGTCGGAGGGGGTGGTGTTCGGATGCTGCTGGGCACGCACACTCCCAAGCTCGACGACAAGGGCCGCGTCATCCTTCCGGCGAAATTCCGCGACGACCTCGGTGCCGGAATCGTGGTCACCCGCGGTCAGGAGCGCTGCTTGTACGTGTTCAGCGCGGAGGAGTTCGAGCGCACCCACGAGCGCATCCGCGAGGCTCCGCTCACCAACAAGCAGGCCCGCGACTTCCTGCGCATGTTCCTGTCGGGAGCCAGCGCCGAAAAGCCCGACAGCCAGAACCGCATCACCATCCCGCCCGCACTGCGGACCTACGCCGGCCTCGAGCGCGATCTCGTCGTCACCGGCGTCGGCGCACACGCCGAGATCTGGAACGCCGACGCGTGGAACGCCTACGCGGAGGGCAACGAAGACAGCTATTCCGAGATGGAGCAGGAGGTGATTCCGGGCCTGTTCTGATTCCTCGGCCGTGACTCCCAGCCGCTCACGCCCTGACACACTTCCCCGGTGCCAGGTCGAGCGGATGGGGATCAGGGCGGAGGACCCGGGTCTCCGACATCATGAGCCTCAACGACATCCACACCCCCGTGCTCCTCGAGCGCTGCGTCGAACTGCTCGCCCCCGCGCTGGTGGACGACGGCGCTGTGCTCGTGGACGCGACCCTCGGCATGGGCGGACACTCCGAGGCACTGCTGGAGCGCTTCCCCCGCATCCGTCTGATCGGACTCGACCGCGATCAGGACGCGCTCCGCATCGCCGGTGAGCGCCTGGCCCGATTCGGTGAGCGGGTCACGCTCGTGCACACCGTGTACGACGGCATCGCCGACGCTCTGCACGGCGCAGGAGCCGCATCCGCCGACGGCATCCTGTTCGACCTCGGCGTCTCGTCCCTCCAGCTCGACGTCGCCGACCGCGGTTTCGCCTACGCGCAGGACGCGCCGCTGGACATGCGAATGGATCAGAGTGCCGGCACGACGGCCGCAGACATCCTCGCCACGTACAGCGAGGGGCAGCTCCGCCGGATCTTCGAGCGGTACGGCGAGGAGAAGCTCGCGGGCCGTTACGCCCACGCGATCATCTCCGCGCGCGCCGAGGCGCCGATCGACCGGTCGGGCCGTCTCGTCGAGATCCTGCAGGCCGCCACGCCCGCGGCGCTCAAGCAGGCCGGGCATCCCGCCAAGCGCGTCTTCCAGTCGCTGCGCATCGAGGTCAACGGCGAGCTCGGCGCACTCGAGCGGGCGATTCCCGCCGCGCTCGACCTGCTCCCGGTCGGAGGCCGCATCGTCGTGATGTCTTACCAATCGCTCGAAGACCGCCTCGTCAAGCGAGTGCTGGCGGATGCGACAGCATCCACGGCTCCCGTGGGCCTGCCGGTCGAGCTTCCCGAGCACGCGCCCCGCTTCCGGCTCCTCGTGAAGGGCGCCGAGCAGGCCTCGGACGACGAGATGGCGCGCAATCCCCGCGCCACCCCCGTGCGGTTGCGTGCCGCCGAGCGTCTGCGAGCAGCCGCGTGAGCGCCGTCACCGCCGTCGGAGCGGCCCAGCCCACCCCGCTCCTCACCGAGTTCGAGGTGCCCCAGCGCCGGTTCCAGGTCGTCGAGTCCACTCGCGCACGGCGGCGCCCCCGCCTGGCGTACGGCATCGTCGCACTCGCCGGAGCGCTCGCGATCGTGGGCGCACAGATGGCGCTGTCGATCATCACCACGCAAGGCTCGTACGAGCTGTCGAGCCTGAGCGAGCAGCAGCGCGCGCTCACCTGGCAGAAGCAGATCCTGAGCGACGACGTGGTCGGGCTGAGCTCGCCCCAGTACCTCGCCGCGAACGCGTCGGCCCTGGGGATGGTCATCGACGAGTCGCCGAATTATCTCCGGCTGAGCGACGGGGCGATCCTCGGCTCGGGTCAGGCGGCAGTGGGGGCCTCATCGGTCGACGCGATCGGGCGTGCGACGGTGCCGAACGCCCTCATCACCGACACGCCGCTCGTGACCGATCCCGCCGCGACGATCCAGGGCATGCCGCCTGCACCCGTCGTGACGCCGGGTCCGGGCGCAGCGCCGGTATCGAACACGCCACCCGCGCTCACCGACGGTCTGCCGACTCCGAGTACACACTGACAGCATGACGACACGAGCCACCCGCAGCCCTCGCCGCAGGACCGTCATCGCCCTCGCCGTCGTGCTGGCGGTGCTCGCCGGCTTCATCGTGCGCCTGGTCGACATCCAGGTCGTCAACGCCGACGAGAACATGGCGCAGGCGCAGTCGTACAGTCTCGGCGCTTCGCGAGCCCTCTACGGCACCCGGGGCTCGATCGTCGATGAGACCGGGCAGACCCTCGCCGGCAGCGTCCTGCAGTACGACGCGCAGCTCAGTCCGTCCAACGCCGCGAACTACGAACGCACCGACGACGACGGCAACCAGGTCGCCGTGCCGCTCAGCGACATCGCCGCTCAGATCGGTGCGGTGACCGGTCAGACTCCCGCGGACATCGAGAAGATCGTGACGGATGCTCTAGCCACCGATCCGAACTCGCAGTTCGCGTATGTGAAGAAGGGCATCTCGACCGCCGAATATCGCGCCCTCGCGGATCTGGGGCTGCCCTTCATCTACTTCGATCAGCATCCCGCGCGCACCTACGCGGACGGCGCCGTCGCCGGCAACCTGGTCGGCTTCATGGGGAGCGACGCCCAGCCGCTGGCGGGCCTGGAAATGACGCAGAACTCGTGCCTGGCCTCGACCGACGGCAGCGCGTCGTACGAGAAGGGCAAAGACGGCGTCATGATCCCGGGCACCGAGCGGCAGACGCCCGCGGTCGACGGAGGGACCCTGCAGCTGACGATCAACCGCGACCTGCAGTGGTACCTGCAGCAGCTGATCGGCCAGCAGACGCAGGACATGGGCGCCCTTCGCGGCACCATCACCGTCGTCGAGGTGGCCACGGGCAAGATCCGCGCCGCTGCCGAATATCCGAGCGTCGATCCCAACAACGTCGATGCGGCCGAGCCGCAGAACCGCTACAGCCACATCTTCAGCGACACGTTCGAGCCGGGTTCCACGTTCAAGGGACTCACTGCGTCGACGGTGCTGGATGCCGGTGGTCAGACCGTGAACTCGACGGTGACCGTGTCGGGGGCGGAGGAGTTCGCGAACGGCGCCCGCGTGTACGACTCGTTCCCGCATCCCGCCTACGACTACACGCTCGCCGGTGTGCTGATCGACTCGTCCAACGCCGGGATCTCGCGATTCAGCGAGACCGTGAGCACCCAGACGCGCTACGACTACCTTCAGCGATTCGGGATCGGATCCGGCAGTGCCGTCGGCTTCGAGGGCGAGTCGAAGGGCCTCGTCGTCCCGCCCGATCAGTGGGACAACCAGCAGACCTACAACACGGCCTTCGGCCAGGGTCTCACCACGACCGTCCCCGAGCTCGTCGGCGCCTACGACGCGATCGCGAACGGCGGCACGCGGATGCCGCTCTCGCTCGTGCAATCGTGCACCGAGGCCGACGGCACGGTGGTGACCCCCACCCTGCCCGCCCCGGAGCAGGTCATGAGCCCCGACACCTCCGCGCAGATGCGCACGCTCTTGGAGAACGTCGCGCTTCAGGCCTCGTACGCAGACCAGGTCGCGGTGCCCGGGTACCGCATCGCGACCAAGACCGGAACCGGTGAGAAGAGCGACGGCAACGGCCACTACAAGGTCGGCGTGTACTTCACCACCATGATCGGGTTCGCGCCTGCGGACGACCCCAAGTACATCGTCGCGGTCACCCTCGATGAGCCGACCACGGTAACCTCGTCTTCGGCCAATGCGCCCGCGTTCCAGAAGGCGATGACCCAGGTCCTCAAGACGTATCGCGTCATGCCTTCGACCGCGCAGCCCACGCTGCTCCCCAAATTCGGGTGAGCATCCGCGCCGACTGACCCGCCACACGGCCGGAGACTCCGATGATCGCCCTCACTCTCGCTCAGCTCGCCGACGTCGTCGGCGGCGAACTCCGCCTCGACGGCGCCGACACGCCCGACACGCTCGTCTCGGGCGCGGTCGACACCGATTCGCGGCTGATCGGCAGCGGCGACATCTTCGTCGCGAAACCGGGCGCGCAGAGCGACGGGCACCTCTTCGTCGAGGCCGCCGCGGCAGCAGGGGCAGCCGTCGCGCTCGTGCAGCGGCCGGTCGAGGCATCCGTCTCTCAGATCGTGGTCGCCGACGTGATCGCGGCCCTCGCCGACCTCGCCCGCGAGGTCGTCGCCCGCGTGCGCGAGGGGGGCCGGCTGCGCATCGTCGGCATCACCGGGTCGAACGGCAAGACCACCACCAAGAACCTCCTCGCGCGCATCCTCGAAGCCGAGGGTGAGACGGTCGCACCTCGGGCGTCGTTCAACAACGAGGTTGGTGCTCCGCTCACGATGCTGCGGGTGACGAGCGATACGCGCTACCTGGTCAGCGAGTTCGGCGCGAGCGGCCCCGGCGAGATCGCACGGCTCGCCGGTCTCGTCGAGCCCGACATCGCCGTCGTGCTCATGGTGGGGATGGCCCATGCCGGCGGGTTCGGCGGCATCGAGGCGACCTTCGAGGCGAAGTCCGAGCTCGTGCGCGTCACGCGGCGCGGCGCGATCGCGGTCCTCAACGCCGACGACCCGCGTGTGGCGGCGATGGCGCCGATCGCCGCATCGCGCGGGCAGTCGGTGCGCTGGTTCGGCCGGGGCGCCGGCGCCGACGTGCGTGCCGACGACGTCGAGGTGACAGCATCCGGAACCGTCAGCACGATCACCGTCGACGGTGAGAGCCTGACGCTCCGACTTCGCGTGCTGGGCGCCCACCACGTCATGAACGCCCTCGCCGCGATCGCCGCGGCGACGGCACTGGGTGTGTCGCTCGCGGCCTGCATCGAGCGGCTCGAGACGGTCGAGCTCGCCGAGCGCTGGCGGATGCAGCCCCTCGGCTCCGATCGCGTCCGCATCATCAACGACGCCTACAACGCGAGCCCGGATTCGATGGCTGCGGCGCTGCGCACGCTCGCCGAGATCACCGGTGAGGGCGAGCGCACGGTGGCCGTGCTGGGCGCGATGAGCGAGCTCGGCGAATACGCCGGCGAGGAGCACGACCGCGTGGGGCTCCTCGCCGTACGCCTCGGCATCCAGCGCATCGTCGTGGTCGGAGCCGACGCACGCCGCATGTACCTCGAGGCCGTCAGCCAAGGTTCTTGGGACAGCGAAGCGGTCTTCTTCGCGACAGCCGACGAGGCCTACGACTATCTGATCGGCGAGCTGCGCGACGGCGACCGGGTGCTCGTCAAGTCGTCCAACGCCGCCGGGCTCCGGTTCCTCGGCGATCGTCTGGGAGGATCGTTCTCGTGAGATCCCTCTTGACGGCAGCCGCGATCTCGCTGGCGTTCACCCTGTTCCTGACGCCGGTGTTCATCCGGCTGTTCCGGAAGTGGGGCTGGGGCCAGGTCATCCGCACGCCCGAAGACATCCGCAACCCGTCGCACGGCGCCAAGCGCGGCACCCCGACGATGGGCGGGACGATCTTCATCGTCGGCACGATCGTCGGCTACCTGGTCGGGGCGTATACGGGCAACAACCCGCCCACGGTGTCGGGGTGGCTGGTCATCTGGATGATGGTGGGGCTCGGGACGGTCGGGTTCATCGACGACTACATGAAGGTGCACCGCCAGCGCAGCCTGGGGCTCAGCGGCTGGCCGAAGGTCGTGGGGCAGATCATCGTCCTCGTCCCGTTCGCGATCATCGCGCTGAACTTCCCCAACCGCGTCGGTCAGACGCCGGCGGCAGCCTACGTCTCGGTGTTCCGCGATCTGCCCGTGCTCTCGTTCATGGCGCTCGGCCCCATCCTCGGGTGGCTGCTGTACCTGGCGTGGATCTCGCTCATCGGAGTCGCCGCCTCCAACAGCGCCAACGTCGCCGACGGACTCGATGGCCTGGCCGCCGGTGCCGGCACCTTCATGGTCGGCGCGTACAGCCTCATCGCGTTCTGGCAGTTCAAGCAGGCCTGCACCGAGATGCCCCAGTACCTCTCCGCCTGCTACGACACGCGAGATCCGCTCGACCTCGCGATCGTCGGTGCGTCGTTCGCGGGCGCTCTCATCGGCTTCCTCTGGTGGAACGCGCCGAAGGCCGACATCTTCATGGGCGATGTCGGATCGATGGGCATCGGCGGCGTCGTCGCGGCGCTCGCGATCCTGACCCGCACCGAGATCCTGCTGGTGGTCATCGCGGGCGTGTACGCCCTCGCCTCGGGGTCGGTCATCGCCCAGCGCGTCTACTTCAGGCTCACCAGGGGAAGACGACTGTTCCTCATGAGTCCGTTCCACCATCATCTCGAGATGCGCGGCTGGCCGGAGATCACGATCGTGGTGCGGATGTGGATCATCTCCGGGATGCTGGCGATCTCGGGAGTCGGTTTGTTCTACGTCGAGTGGCTCTCGCTCACATGAGCGCGTCGCGCCTGGACGCGCTGACGAGCTGGCACGCCGACTGGTCGGGGCTCCGGGTGGCCGTGCTCGGGATGTCGGTGACGGGGTTCTCGGTCGCCGATACCCTCGCCGAACTCGGCGCCGAGGTCCTCGTCGTCTCCGAGACGGCCGACGACGACTACCGGCGGATCCTTCCCGTGCTCGGGGTCGCGCTCTGGACAGGCGCGCTCGATGAGGTGCCGGCGGCGCTGACCGACTTCGCGCCCGAGGTCGTCATCGCCTCGCCGGGCTTCTCGCCCCGGCATCCCGTGATCGAATGGGCGCGGGACGCGCGCATCGCCCTGTGGGGCGATGTCGAACTGGCCTGGCGGGTGCGCGACAAGGTGCTGCGGCCGGACGGGACGCCGGCGGAGTGGATGCTGGTCACCGGCACGAACGGCAAGACCACCACCACCCGGCTCGCGGCGACCATGATGATGGCGGGCGGCCTGCGCGCCGTGCCGTGCGGCAACATCGGCGTGCCGGTGCTGGACGCGGTGCGTGACCCCGAGGGCTTCGACGTGCTCGTCGTGGAGCTCTCCAGCCATCAGCTCTGGTACCTCTCGCTGCAGAGCGGACCCGACCAGCTCTCGCCGCACGCGGCGGTCTGCCTCAACCTGGCCGACGACCACCTCGAATGGCACGGGTCGTTCGAGGCGTACCGCGCGGCGAAAGCATTCGTGTATGCCCGCACCCGCGTCGCGTGCGTGTACAGCAAAGCGGATGCGGCGACCCGGCGGATGGTCGAAGAGGCTGAGGTCGTCGACGGAGCCCGTGCCATCGGCTTCGACCTGGGCATCCCGGGGCCGAGCGACCTGGGGGTGGTCGACGGCATCCTCGTCGACCGAGCGTTCCTGGACGATCGGCAGACGAGCGCCCTCGAGATCACGACGGTCGAGGCCCTCGCCGAGGTGGGGCTGGCCGCCCCGCACATCGTCTCGAACATCCTCGCCGCCGCGGCCCTGGCCAGATCCCTCGACGTGGCTCCGGCCGCGATCCGCGACGCGCTCGGCGATTTCCACCTCGACCCGCACCGCATCGAGGTCGTCGCCGTGGCCGGAGGGGTGACGTGGGTCGACGACTCCAAGGCCACCAACCCGCACGCCGCGGCGTCGTCGCTCGCGGCGTATCCGGGCGCGGTATGGGTGGTCGGCGGCCTTCTGAAGGGCGTCGACATCGGCGAGCTGGTCGCCACGAGGGGCAGGGGCGTGACGGCGGCGATCGTCATCGGCCGCGAGCGTGCTCCGATCGTCGCGGCGTTCCAGCGACACGCGCCCGAAGTGCCGCTGTTCGAGGTCGCGCACCCGGAGACTGAAGAGGTCATGGCGCGGGTGGTCGAACTGGCCGCCGGGGTTGCCCGTGACGGGGACGTCGTTCTACTGGCCCCCGCCGCGGCATCCTTCGACCAGTTCACGTCCTATGCCGACCGCGGCCGCCGCTTCGCCGCCGCGGTGCGCGATCGGATCGAGAGGGGGGACCATGGCGACCACGACCACGGCGCCCCCGACGCGTCCGCGGGAACTGGCTGACCCACCGCGCAAGCGCGGTCTGGCCGCGCGCGTCTCGCTCGGCCGCGTGTTCGCACCCGTCCCCAGCGAGTTCCTGCTGATCGCCTCGACGGCGTTGCTGCTGACCGGCTTCGGGCTGGTCATGGTTCTCTCCGCGACCTCGGCGACCGCAACTGCCGCAGGGCAGCCGCCCTACGAGGCCGTCATCAAGCAGGGCGTGTTCGCCGTCATCGGCATCCCGCTGATGTTCGTGGCCAGTCGCCTGCCGCTCACCTTCTGGAAGCGGATCGCGTGGCCGGCACTGATCGGCGCGACGCTGTTCCAGATGCTGGTGTTCGTACCGGGGCTGGGCGTCGAAGCCAACGGAAACCGCAACTGGATCGAGATCGCGGGTTTCCAGGCGCAGCCCGCCGAGTTCCTCAAGCTCACGCTCGCGCTGTGGATCGGCTACGTGCTGTACCGCAAGCAGACCCTGCTCGGTCTGTGGCGGCACGTGTTCATCCCGCTGGTGCCCGTCACAGCGCTCGTGATCGCGACGGTGATGGCGGGGCACGACCTCGGCACCGCGATGATCCTCGCCCTCATCGCGCTCGGCGCGCTGTTCTTCTCCGGAGTGAAGCTGCGGATCTTCATCCTCCCGCTCATCGCGGCGGGTGTCGCGGTGTACTACTTCGCCGTCACCAGCCCCGACCGCATGCGCCGCATCCTCAGCTTCCTCAACTCGAACTGCCTCGCGGACTACTACAACGACTGCTACCAGCCCCTGCACGGGATCTGGGGTCTCGCCGGCGGTGGCCTGTTCGGGCTCGGGCTCGGAAACTCCAAGGAGAAATACGACTGGCTGCCCGCCGCCGCCAACGACTACATCTTCGCGATCGTCGGCGAAGAGCTGGGACTCATCGGCTGCGCCGTGGTGCTCGCCCTGTTCGCGCTGTTCGCAGTCGGAGCGTTCCACGTGATCCGCAAGACGAACGACCCCTTCGTCCGCATCGTGTCGGGCGGCATCACCGTCTGGGTCGTCGGGCAGGCGCTCCTGAACGTCGGTGTCGTGCTCCGTGTGTTCCCGGTCCTCGGTGTGCCGCTGCCGTTCATGTCGCAGGGCGGCACGTCACTGCTGTCCGTGCTGGTGGCCTCGGGAGTGCTGCTGTCGTTCGCGAGATCTCTGCCCGCGCGTTCCCTCCCCACGCGTTCAGCCGTGCCACGGGAGCGAACGCGCGCGCCCCGCGTCCCGGCATCCTGAGCGCCTCTGGACGGAGGGTCGGTAAAGTCTCAGGGTGACGACGTATCTGCTCGCCGGGGGCGGCACCGCCGGTCACGTGAATCCTCTGCTGGCCGTTGCCGACGGACTGCGCGAACGGGATGCCGCAGCCGACGTCCTCGTCGTGGGCACCCGCGAAGGGCTAGAGGCGCGCCTCGTGCCGCTGCGGGGATACGAGCTGCTGTTCGTCGACAAGGTGCCCTTCCCCCGCCGGCCGAACGCGGCCGCGGTGCGATTCCCCACCCAGTTCCAGCGCGCCGTGGCGCAGGTCCGCGCGCACATCCGCGCGCACGCCGTCGATGTCGTGGTCGGCTTCGGCGGCTACGCCTCTGCGCCCGCCTACGTCGCCGCGCGCCGTGAGGGGGTGCCGATCGTCGTGCACGAAGCCAATGCCAAGCCGGGCCTGGCCAACATCCTCGGTGCGCGCAGAGCGTCGCGCGTGGGCGTTGCGTTCGGCGGCACCCCGCTTGCCGGCGCACGCGTCGTGGGCATGCCGCTTCGCCGGGAGATCGTGGAACTCGATCGCGCCGGTCTGCGCCGCGAAGCCGCCGACCACTTCGGCCTCGACGCCGACGTGCCGACGCTGCTCGTCTTCGGGGGCTCGCTCGGTGCGCAGCGGCTCAACGAGGCCCTTGCCGAGTCGTGGCAGGACATCCTGGATGCCGGCTGGCAGCTGATCC
Organism: uncultured Microbacterium sp.; assembly: GCF_964244775.1. Taxonomy (NCBI): domain Bacteria; kingdom Bacillati; phylum Actinomycetota; class Actinomycetes; order Micrococcales; family Microbacteriaceae; genus Microbacterium; species uncultured Microbacterium sp. The sequence continues at coordinate 1,025,156 of NZ_CAXTJR010000001.1, read as the reverse complement.
ACGTCACGGGCGAGCGGTCCGAGCTCGCCGACCCCGGTGCACCTGGTTACGCGCTGAGGCGCTATGTAGACCGGATGGATCTGGCATTCGCGCTGGCCGATCTCATCGTCTCCCGCGCAGGCGCGGCGACGGTGAGCGAGATCAGCGCGCTGGCGATTCCCGCGGTCTACGTCCCCTACGCCGTCGGCAACGGCGAGCAGGCGCTCAATGCCGCGTCCGCCGTACGCGCGGGCGCGGCCGTCCTCATCGCCGATGGCGACTTCACGCCCGACCGGGTGCGCGCCGAGATCGTCGCGCTCCTGGCCGACGAGCCCCGCCGCACGGCGATGACGCAGGCCGCGGCATCCGTCGGCACGCGTTCGGGCACCGCGAACGTCATCGGATTGATCGACGAGGCGCTGGGCGCCTGAGCTGCTCGTCGATGCCGGGGTCGCTCCGAGCCCGGCCCTCAGCGCGCCGGAGCCCTCGCCGCACCGCTCCAACTTAGGATTGACGGGTCATGATCAGACCCGACCTCAGCCTTCCTCTGCCCGAGAACATCGAGGCCGCGCACTTCATCGGCATCGGCGGCTCCGGGATGTCGGGGCTCGCGCGCATGTTCCTCGCGCGCGGCATCAGGGTGTCGGGATCCGATCGCGCCGACAGCGCGGGCCTGCGTCAGCTGGCCGAGCTCGGGGCGCGCGTGTACGTCGGTCACGACGCCGCGAATCTCGGCGACGCCGACACCGTCATCCACACCGGCGCGATCTGGCCCGAGAACCCCGAGTTCGTCACCGCGAAAGAGCGTGGGATGCCGGTCATCCACCGCTCCCAGGCCCTGCACTGGCTGATCGGCGGGCGCCGGCTGGTGTCGATCGCCGGTGCGCACGGCAAGACGACCTCGACGGGGATGATCGTCACCGCGCTTCGGGCGCTGGGCGCCGATCCGTCATTCGTGAACGGCGGCGTCATCGCGCAGCTCGGCGTCTCGAGTGCGAGCGGCGCCGACGAACTCTTCGTGATCGAGGCGGACGAGTCCGACGGCACGTTCCTCCTCTACGACACGTCGGTGGCGCTCATCACGAATGTCGACCCCGATCATCTCGACCACTACGGCACCGACGACGCCTTCGTCGACGCGTTCGCACGCTTCGCCGACGAGGCGCGCGATGCCGTGGTGATCTCGGCCGACGACCCCGGCGCTGCGCAGGTCGCCGCGCGGCTGTCGCACCCTAACGTCCGCACCTTCGGAACGGCGGATGCTGCTGACGTGCGCGTGCACGACATCCATACCGACGGCGGCGCGGGGTTCACGATCACGGCGGGCGCAGCATCCGTCGAGGCACGCCTCTCGATCCCCGGCGCGCACAACGCGATCAACGCCGCAGGAGCCGTCGCCGTGCTCCTCACGCTAGGTTACGAACTCGAGCCCGCCGTGCGGGCCGTCGAGGGCTTCGAGGGCACGGCACGCCGCTTCGAGCTGCGCGGCGTCGAGCGCGAAGTCAGCGTCTACGACGACTATGCGCACCACCCGACCGAGGTCGCCGCCGCTCTCGTGGCCGCCCGCACCGTGATCGGAGACGGCCGGATCATCGCGCTGCACCAGCCGCACACGTATTCGCGCACGCAGCAGATGGCGGGGGAGTTCGCCGCGGTGCTCGAGGAGCTCGCCGATCACACGGTCGTGCTGGATGTCTACGGCGCGCGCGAGGATCCGATCCCCGGCGTCACCGGCGAGCTCGTGAGCTCGGCGTTCGATGATCCCGGGCACGTCCACTTCGTCGCCGACTGGCAGGAGGCCGCGGACTACACCGCATCGGTGGCGGTCCCCGGCGACTTCGTGATCACCCTGGGCTGCGGCAACGTGAATCTGATCATCCCGCAGGTGCTCGACGCGCTCGAGCGCTCGAGCGCCTCCGTTCGCGCCGGGGGGTAGCGCCCGATGCGTCGGCCCTCTCCGCTGCCCATACCGCCTCCCGCACCGGATCCGGGCCGGCAGCCCCCGCCTGCGACCGTCACGGATGAGGATGCCGCGACTGACGGCGTCGCGACCGACTCGGTCGATCACGCTGCAACGGCCGCCGGGGGAGTGCTGACCGCGCTCCGCGCACCCGCCCCCCGCACAGCCGCGCTCCCGGTGAGCACCGAGCCCGACCCGCCCCTGAGCCTGCGCGACGTGTGGCGCGCCTCCCGCGCGCGCCGCAAGGCCCTCAGGGCGGAGGTGCGCCGGTTTACCGGGCGCCAGCGTCGGCGGCGCGCGATCTGGATCGGCTCCGCTTCGGCGATGGCCGTGCTGATCCTCGCGACCCTCGGTGCGGCCTACAGCCCGCTGTTCGCCGTCGAGGAGATCCGCGTCGTCGGCACCTCGCAGCTCGACCCGCAGGCTGTGCAGGACGCGCTGAGCAGCCAGCTGGGCACGCCGCTACCGCGCGTCGACCAGAGTGCGGTGAAGGCAGCGCTGATCGGCTTCCCGCTCGTGGAGACCTACACGCTCGAGGCACGGCCCCCGCACGAGCTGATCGTGCGGATCGTGGAGCGCACTCCGGTGGGAGTCGTCCAGACGCGTGCCGGGTTCAGCGTGGTCGATGCGGCGGGGGTCGCACTGTCCACGAGTGCGGCGATGCCCGCGGGCCTGCCCCTGCTGACGATCACCGGGGGCACCGATGCGCCCGCGTTCGCTGCGGCGGGCCGCGTCCTTCGGGCCCTGCCCGACGCGATCAGAGCGCAGGTCACGGCCGTGACCGCGTCCAGCCCCGACGATGTCACCCTCACGCTCGGTGGGACCACCCAGGTCGTGTGGGGTAACGCCGACGACTCGGCACTGAAGGCCGTCGTCCTCGAGACGACGATACGCGCGCGGCCACCGGCATCCGTGAGCCTTTACGACGTCTCGTCGCCGCACGCAATCGTCGTCCGCTGAAGACTCTCAACCTCGGGTCGAAGTGACTTCCGCGCACAGAATCGCGACACGCCGCGATTCTCCGGGCGGCGCCTCGTCCGCCGCATACTTTCGACTCAGGAATTGCATACTCGGCGACACTCTACACCTCTAGTTGAGGTTGAAGGTTCGATGGAGGGTATGACACGAGTTCGGACACAACGGAGGACGGCATGAGCCAGAACCAGAACTACCTCGCCGTGATCAAGGTCGTCGGTGTGGGTGGCGGCGGCGTCAACGCCGTCAACCGCATGATCGACCTCGGCCTCCGGGGTGTCGAGTTCATCGCGATCAACACCGACGCGCAGGCGCTGCTGATGAGCGACGCCGACGTCAAGCTCGACGTCGGCCGCGAGCTCACCCGCGGCCTCGGTGCCGGCGCAGACCCCGAGGTGGGCCGCCGCGCCGCCGACGACCACGCCGAAGAGATCGAAGAGGCCCTGCGCGGTGCCGACATGGTCTTCGTCACCGCCGGCGAGGGAGGTGGCACCGGCACGGGCGGCGCGCCTGTCGTCGCCAAGATCGCGAAGTCGATCGGCGCCCTCACGATCGGCGTCGTCACCAAGCCGTTCTCGTTCGAAGGCCGCCGCCGGCAGAGCCAGGCCGAGGCGGGTGTCGCGAAGCTCAAGGAAGAGGTCGACACCCTCATCGTCGTCCCGAACGACCGGCTGCTAGAGATCAGCGACCGCGGCATCTCGATGATCGAGGCGTTCGCCACGGCTGACCAGGTGCTCCTGGCCGGTGTCCAGGGCATCACCGACCTCATCACGACGCCGGGTCTCATCAACCTCGACTTCGCAGACGTCAAGTCGGTCATGCAGGGTGCCGGCTCGGCTCTGATGGGCATCGGCTCCGCCCGCGGGGCCGACCGCGCGATCAAGGCTGCCGAGCTCGCGGTCGAATCCCCCCTGCTCGAGGCCTCGATCGAGGGTGCGCACGGCGTGCTGCTGTCGATCCAGGGAGGATCGAACCTCGGCATCTTCGAGATCAACGACGCCGCGCAGCTCGTCAAGGAGGCGGCACACCCTGAGGCGAACATCATCTTCGGCACCGTGATCGACGACACGCTGGGCGACGAGGTGCGCGTGACCGTGATCGCCGCAGGCTTCGACGGTGGCGAGCCCTCGCTGCGCATCGACCCGGTGACGGCCGCCCGCGCCGCATCGGCGCCCCTCGTCCCCGTCATCCCGGCGGCGGACGCGGCGCGCGAGCTCGATGCCGAGACCGCATCGAAGGAATCGGTGCCGGTCGGTGCGGCGTTGCCCGATTCTAGCTACGACTCGGCCTTCGGCGACGACGATCTCGACATCCCCGACTTCCTGAAGTAGCCGTCGCAGCCCACGGAGACCGCGTGGTCGACTCCGATCCCTCACTCACCGCTCGCCTCGGCGATGTCAATGCCCGCATCGACGACGCCGCACGGCGCTCCGGTCGCGATCCCGTTGACCTCACGCGGATCGTGGTGACGAAATTCCATCCTGCGTCGCTCGTCGAACAGCTTTCCGCGCTCGGTGTGCGCGACGTCGGTGAGAACCGGCAGCAGGAGCTCTCGAGCAAAGCAGCGGAACTGCGGCACGTGCTCGAGGCGCCACTGCGCTGGCACTTCATCGGGCAGGCGCAGGCCAATAAGGCGCGCGCGATCAGGGCCGCCGCATCCGTCGTGCATTCGATCGATCGGGAGCGCATCGCCGACGCCTTCGAGGCGGCAGGCACCGCGGACGACGCAGAAGCTCCACCGCTTCTGGACGTGCTCATCCAAGTGAACCTGACAGACGATCCGGCGCGCGGAGGGGTCCGCCCGGATGGCCTGGAGGCGCTCGCGGAGCATGTGAGCGGATGCCGCACCCTGCGCCTGCGCGGCGTCATGGCCGTCGCACCGCTCGACGAAGAGCCGGCGGCTGCGTTCGCGCGCCTGGCCGAGTACTCCAGGCGCCTGCGCGCCGTGGCACCCGGCGCGGAGTGGATCTCGGCCGGGATGACGGCCGACTTCCCCGAGGCGATCTCATGCGGCGCGACACACCTGCGGATCGGCTCGGCAATCACGGGCCCGAGGCCCGCCCGCGACTAATCTCGAAACAGACGCTCGAACGGAGGATCCGATGTCGAACCCACTCAAAAAGACCATGGTGTACCTGGGCCTCGCAGACGAGGAAGAGGTGTACGAAGAGCCTGTTGCGCAGCCCACCGGGCGACGCGCGCAGGCGGTCGAGAAGGTGGCCGCACCGGTCGTGCCGCTGCATCGTCCCACAGTGGTGCGCCAGCCCGCGCCCGCGATGATCAGCGAGATCCTGACCGTGCACCCGAAGCAGTATCGCGATGCACAGGTCATCGCCGAGAACTTCCGCGACGGCATCCCGGTCATCATCAATCTGTCTCAGATGAGCGACGCCGACGCGCGCCGTCTCATCGACTTCGCCAGCGGCCTCTCACTCGGCCTTTACGGGCGCATCGAGCGGGTGACCAGCAAGGTCTTCCTGCTTTCGCCCGAGAACGTCGCGGTATCGGGCGAGGGTGCCGTCGCGCAGGCCGACCCCGAGTCGGTCCCGTTCGCGCAGCACTGACCAGGTGAACCTCGTCAGCGTTGTCGCTCAGATCCTCAACGCGCTGATCCTGATCTTCGTTCTGGTCCTGCTGGTGCGCCTCATCCTCGACTGGGTCCCGATGTTCAATCGGGACTGGCGTCCCCGGGGCGCGGGGCTCGTGGTCGCCGAGATCGTCTACACGGTGACCGATCCGCCCATCAAGCTCCTGCGCCGTCTCATCCCGCCGCTCCGTGTGGGCGCGATCGCGATCGACTTCGCCTTCGCGATCACGATGCTGCTGTGCTTCGTGCTCCTCGGCATCACACGGGCCTTCATCTGAGTCGGATCCGCGTGTGACGCGGTCTCTCGCGACCTCAAAGTCGGGCGACTATGCTTGCGTGGTACGGTCGCCCGGAACGGGTCGATCAGCCCGGACATCGGTCCTCGACCTGAACTCTCGAAAGAGGAAACACCATGGCATTGACCCCGGATGACGTAGTCACCAAGCAGTTCCAGCACGTCCGCTTCAAGGAGGGCTTCGACCCCGACGAGGTCGACGACTTCCTCGACGAGATCGTCGTCGAGTGGCGCAAGACGATCGCCGAGAACGACGAGCTCAAGGCGAAGGTGGCCGCGCTCGAGTCCGGGAGTGCCGCTCCGGCAGCCGCTCCCGCTCCCGCCGCCATCGAGGCCGCCCCGGTTGCCGCCGCCGCGCCCGAGCAGAACGCGCCGGCCCTCGAGTCGGCTACCGCGCCGGCTGCCGCGAGCGCCGGCATCATCGAGCTCGCTCAGCGCCTGCACGACGAGCACGTCGCCGAGGGTATCGCCCAGCGCGACCAGCTCATCTCCGAAGCGCAGTCCCAGGCGACATCGATCGTCGCCGAGGCCGAAGCGCGCGGACGCGAAGAGCTCGAGCGCCTCAACAAGGAGCGCGGCACCCTCGAGGCCCGCATCACCGAGCTCCGCAACTTCGAGCGCGACTACCGCACCCAGCTGCGCAGCTGGATGGAGGGCAAGCTCCGCGATCTCGAGACGACCTCGACGACCTCCGGTGCCACGCCGGTCTCGGCTATCGGCCTCTAGGCCGGCTCTTTGACACGCCGAGCCCCCCTTCGAGCGGCGGCGGCCGGCACCATCATCGCGGTTCTCGCGATCCTGGTGCTGGCCGCCGACCAGTTGTCCAAGCATTTCGCGATCCAGAATCTTCCCCCCGAACAGCCGGTCCACATTCTGGGCGACTTCCTGATCTTCTATCTGATCCGCAACTCGGGTGCGGCGTTCTCGCTCGGCGAGGACGTCACGTGGATCTTCTCGCTGGCCCTTGCGGCAGTGGCGATCGCCATCATCTGGCTGATGATCACGCGCGTGCGCTCCCGGGCGTGGGCGATCGTGCTCGGCCTGCTGCTGGGCGGCGTGCTGGGCAACCTCTCCGACCGCCTGTTGCGTGCACCGGGCTTCGGCGTCGGTCACGTGGTGGACTTCATCAACACGCCGTGGATGATGCCCGCCATCTACAACGTGGCCGACATGTTCATCGTCACCATGATGATCGGCGTCGCGGTCCTCGTCTTCACCGGCCTGCGTTTCGACGGAACCCGCGAGTCGCGCGCCACGGCTGAGGGGGCCCGGGCTGAGGAGGCCCCGGCTGAGGAGGCCTCGCCCGACGCCGCCGCACCCGACGAGGCCCCAGCCTCCGCAGACCCCGCGAAGGACTGACGTGGAGTCCCGCGGACTCCCCGTGCCCGACGGGCTCGACGGGGTGAGAGTGGATGCTGCGCTCGCCAAGATGCTCGGATTCTCGCGCACGTTCGCGGCCGAGGTCGCGGACGCGGGTGATGTGAGCATGGACGGGCGTGCGCTCTCCAAGTCCGATCGCCTGCGCAGCGGCGCCTGGATCGAGGTGTCGTGGGAACCCAAGCGCGACCCCGAGATCGTGCCGATCGCGGTGCCCGGACTCGGGATCGTGTACGACGACGACGACATCGTGGTGGTCGACAAACCCCCCGGCGTCGCCGCTCATCCGAGCCTCGGGTGGGAGGGGCCTACCGTGCTCGGGGCCCTCGCCGCGGCGGGCTTCCGGATCGCCACGACAGGCGCGGCAGAGCGCCAAGGCGTCGTGCATCGCCTCGATGTCGGCACGAGCGGGCTGATGGTCGTCGCGAAGTCAGAGAACGCGTACACCGCGCTCAAGCGCGCGTTCAAGGAGCGTGAGGTGGAGAAGATCTACCACGCGGTCGTGCAGGGGCACCCCGATCCGCTCGCCGGCACGATCGACGCGCCGATCGGCCGCCATCCGACGCACTCGTGGAAGTTCGCCGTCACGCCCACGGGCAAGGATTCGGTGACGCACTACGAGACCCTGGAGGCGTTTCCCGGCGCATCATTGCTCGAGATCCATCTGGAGACGGGGCGTACGCACCAGATCCGCGTCCACATGGCGGCGCATCGACATCCGTGCGTCGGCGATCCGCTCTACGGAGCCGACCCCACGCTGTCGGACCGGCTGGGCCTGACGCGGCAGTGGCTGCACGCCCACCGACTCGCCTTCGCCCACCCGGCGACGGGCGACCGGGTCGAATTCGCCTCGCCCTATCCCGCCGACCTGGCGCACGCGCTCGAGGTGCTGCGCGCCGACTGACCGCCGGACCTTAGCGGCCGCCCTCGAACGCCGCCGGGCCGTCTGCCAGCGCATGGGCGATCCGGGCGCGCATCTCGTCGTCGAGGCGATCGAGGCCGTCGAGTTCGTCCAGCGCGTACCACCCGACATCCGTCATCTCTCCGTCGGCGGGGTAGGGCTCGCCCTGCACCCACGAGCAGCGGAAGGTGATGTCGAGGTAGTCGCTCTGGTCGCCGTTCTCGTAGACGACCCGGGGGATCACGTGGGTCCAGGCGAGCCGGTCGACGCGGACCACGACACCCGCCTCTTCGAGCGCTTCTCGCGCTGCGGCATCCGCCGGCTCCTCACGCGGGTCGATGATCCCGGTGATCGGGGTCAGCGCGCCGTTGTCGCTGCGACTGCCGAGCAGCACCGTGCCCTCGCGCACGATCACCGCGGTCACTCCCGCGATCCACAGCGGCGTGTGCCCGACGTGGCGTCGGAGTTCGAGGATGAATTCGGGGGTCGCCATGCCTCCACCGTAGAGGCGCGCACCTCGGCCGGCCGACGATCCGCGCGCCCGGGTCCGGGTGTCTGCGATGGCGGGTAGCCTCGATCCGTGGCATCCGACTCCTTCGTTCACCTGCACGTGCACAGCGAGTACTCGATGCTCGACGGCGCTGCCCGCGTGGGCCCGCTCGTGCAGGAGGCGGTGCGCCAGGGCATGCCCGCGATCGCCGTCACCGACCATGGCAACACGTTCGCCGCGTACGAGTTCTACAAGACCGCGAAGGACGCCGGCATCAAGCCGATCATCGGCATCGAGGCCTACGTCACCCCGGGCACGCACCGCAGCGACAAGGCACGCGTGCGGTGGGGCACGCCGGAGCAGAACAGCGACGACGTCTCGGGTTCGGGCGCCTACACGCACATGACCCTGCTGTCGGAGACGACCGAGGGCATGCACAACCTGTTCCGCCTGTCGTCCAAGGCGAGCATCGAGGGGTACTACTTCAAGCCGCGGATGGACCGCGAACTGCTCCAGACGTACGCGGCCGGCCTCATCGCGACGACGGGGTGCCCATCGGGTGAGGTGCAGACGCGCCTGCGGCTCGGTCAGTACGACGCCGCGCGCGCTGCGGCGGCCGAGTTCCAAGACATCTTCGGCAAGGACAACTACTTCGCCGAGATCATGGACCACGGGCTCAGCATCGAGCGTCGCGTGATGACCGACCTCCTGGAGATTTCGAAAGACCTCGGCATCCCGCTCGTCGGCACGAACGACCTGCACTACACGCACCAGCACGACGCGCAGAGTCACGCGGCGCTCCTGTGCGTGCAGTCGGCATCGACCCTCGACGACCCGAAGCGGTTCAAGTTCGACGGCGACGGGTACTACGTCAAGACCCCGGCCGAGATGCGCCAGATCTTCCGTGGCAACCTCGAGGCGTGCGATAACACGCTGCTCATCGCGGAGCGGTGCGAGGTCGAATTCAACACGAGCGCCAACTACATGCCGCGCTTCCCCGTGCCCGACGGCGAGACCGAGGAATCGTGGTTCGTGAAAGAGGTCGAGACCGGCCTGCAGAAGCGCTACCCCGGGGGCATCTCGACCGAAGTGCGCGCGCAGGCGGTATACGAGACCCAGGTGATCACCGAGATGGGGTTCCCGGGATACTTCCTCGTCGTCGCCGACTTCATCAACTGGGCCAAGGACAACGGCATCCGCGTCGGGCCGGGTCGCGGTTCGGGTGCCGGCTCGATGGCCGCGTACGCCATGGGCATCACCGACCTCGACCCGCTGCAGCATGGCCTGATCTTCGAGCGGTTCCTCAACCCCGACCGCGTCTCGATGCCCGACTTCGACGTCGACTTCGACGACCGTCGCCGCGGCGAAGTGATCCAGTACGTCACCGACAAGTACGGTGACGCGCGCGTCGCCCAGATCGTCACGTACGGCACGATCAAGGCCAAGCAGGCGCTCAAAGACGCCGGTCGCGTACTCGGCTTCCCGTTCAGCATGGGTGAGAAGCTCACCAAGGCGATGCCGCCTGCGGTGATGGGCAAGGACATGCCGCTGGAGGGCATGTTCGATAAGGCTCACCCGCGCTTCAAGGAGGCGTCCGAGTTCCGGATGCTCATCGAGACGGACCCCGAGGCCAAGACAGTCTTCGACACCGCCGTCGGACTCGAGAACCTCAAGCGCCAGTGGGGCGTGCACGCGGCCGGCGTGATCATGTCGAGCGAACCGCTGATCGACATCATCCCGATCATGAAGCGCGAGCAGGACGGCCAGATCGTCACGCAGTTCGACTATCCGTCGTGCGAGGCGCTCGGCCTGATCAAGATGGACTTCCTCGGGCTGCGCAACCTCACGATCATCAACGACGCCCTCGACAACATCGCGGCCAACCGGGGGATCCCGCTCGTCCTGGAAGAGCTCGCCCTCGACGACATGCCCGCGTACGAGCTGCTGTCGCGCGGCGATACGCTCGGCGTGTTCCAGCTCGACGGCGGCCCGATGCGGTCGCTGCTTCGCCTCATGAAGCCCGACAACTTCGAAGACATCTCGGCCGTGATCGCCCTGTACCGACCCGGGCCCATGGGGGCAAACTCGCACATCAACTACGCGTTGCGCAAGACCGGCCAACAAGAGATCACGCCCATCCACCCCGAACTGGAAGAGCCGCTCGCCGAGATCCTCAGCACCAGCTACGGCCTGATCATCTATCAGGAGCAGGTGATGGCGATCGCGCAGAAGGTGGCCGGCTTCACCCTCGGGCAGGCCGACATCCTGCGGCGCGCGATGGGAAAGAAGAAGAAGTCCGAGCTCGACAAGCAGTACGAGGGCTTCGAAGCGGGAATGCACGCGAACGGCTATTCGGATGCTGCGGTCAAGACCCTGTGGGACATCCTGCTGCCGTTCTCGGACTATGCCTTCAACAAGGCGCACTCAGCCGCCTACGGACTCATCGCGTACTGGACGGCCTACCTCAAGGCGCACTATCCCGCCGAATACATGGCTGCCTTGCTGACCAGCGTCGGCGATGCCAAGGACAAGCTCGCCGTGTACCTGAACGAGTGCCGCCGCATGGGGATCAAGGTGCTCCCCCCCGATGTGGGCGAGTCGATCAAGTACTTCGCGGCCGTCTCCGACGACATCCGCTTCGGGCTGGGCGCGGTGCGCAACGTCGGTTCGAACGTGGTCGAGTCGATCGTCGAGGCACGGGCCGACGAACGATTCACGTCGTTCCACGACTTCCTCGACAAGGTCCCGACGAACGTCGCGAACAAGCGCACGGTCGAATCGCTCATCAAGGCAGGCGCTTTCGATTCGCTGGGGGCGACCCGGCGTGCGCTCATGGAGATCCACGAAGACGCGACAGAGGCCGCGGTCGAGATCAAGCGCAAGGCCGCGACCGGAGCGATCGGGTTCGACTTCGACAGCCTGTACGACGAGACCGAAGAGGTCGTCCCGGTGAAGGTGCCCGAACGCCCCGAGTGGACGAAGAAAGACAAGCTGGCGTTCGAGCGCGAGATGCTGGGGCTCTACGTGTCCGACCACCCGCTGGCGGGACTCGAGATCCCGCTCGCGAAGCACTCATCCACGAGCATCCACGACCTGCTGTCGTCTGAGGACGTGAGCGATGGCGACCAGGTCACCGTCGCGGGGCTCGTCACGAGCGTGCAGCATCGGGTGGCCAAGCAGAGCGGCAACCCGTACGGCATGATCACGATCGAAGACTTCAACGGCGAGGTGACGGTCATGTTCATGGGCCGCACGTACACCGAGTTCGCCTCCTCCCTCGTCGGCGATTCGATCCTCGTCGTGCGCGGACGCGTGTCGCGGCGTGACGACGGTCTCAACCTGCACGCGCAGTCGGCGTTCACGCCGGATCTGGGCGCGGTGGACGCCTCCGGACCGCTGGTGCTCGTCATGCCCGAGCGGCGTGCGAGCGAGACTCTGGTGGCCGAACTGCTCCAGACCCTCCAGCGACACAGGGGCGACACCGAGGTCACCGTGAAGCTGCACTCCGGGTCGACCTCCAAGGTGTTCGACGTGCCGCACCCGGTGCGCGTGACCGCCGACCTGTACGGCGAGCTGAAGGGGCTGCTGGGGCCGCAGTGCCTCGGCTGACACCTGACGCGCAAAGCCCTCGCGGGTAGTATCGGACATCGTGCGCGATGGCGCCCGAGCCGGAAGGATGATCGTGACCGACGAACAACTGGACCAGGACACCACTCCCGAATCGACCGCACTCGGGGTGGACTCGCGGCAGGTGGATGAGAGCGCGCCGCCGCAGTACGGGGTCGGGCCGTTCTCGGTCCGCGAGGTCGCGCTCCTCGGCATCTGGGTCATCGCCTTCATCGTGTCGTTCTTCTCGGTGACGACGCTCCGGTTCGATTCCGTGTGGACGTCAGGGCTGCTCTGGATCCTCACGATCGCCGTCCCGACGGCCGCCGTGTTCCTGATCGTGCTGCGCCGCCTCTCGCCCGACGGCATCCGGCGGGTGGGTTCGCTCGGCATCGACCAGTTCGCCTCGGTCGCCTTCTCGGTGTCGGCGGTGCTGTGGGTCCAGCTGCTCTGGGAGACCGTCGCGATCGTCGTCGCGGGCGGCCCCTGGGTGCGTTCCTGGGTCATGTGGGTCGAGCTCGTGCTCATGCTGGCCGGCGTGGTCCTCACCGTGTTCGGGTCGGTCATCCCGCCGTTCGAGGAGGACTTCCAGGATCGCCGAGAGGTTCCCGCGCACCGCAACGCCCGCCCGATTCGTCCTGTGACAGCCCGACCGGCCCGCGCTCCGCGGCCCGCGGCGGCTCCTGCCCACGACGGCTCCGCATACGACGCTTCCGCGTACGGCGCGGCTCCCGCCGGTGCGGCCGAATCCGACACGATCGCCATCGACCGCTCGGTCGACGCGCGCACCGGTGCCCCGTTCGACCAGGCCGTCGCCGGTGCGGACGAGCAGTGGACCCCTGCATCGACGCGCGGCACCTACGAGCCGGTCTACGGGACCGAGCCGCAGCCGACCGTGAGCCACCAGGCATTCTGGGCGCTCTCTCCGGTCGAACGCGATGTCGTCGACGAGCAGGGCGCCCCGCTGTTCCGGGTGGGGCCCACCGCGTGGGCGCTCGTGATCGAAGACCGCGGATCCTCGTTCGTCGTCCGTCATGAAGACGGCACCGTCGGATTCCTCCACGACGTGTCGGGGGTCACGCGAGGCTGACGCCGACCGGGGCCCTCCGCCGGACCGGTACCCTGGACGGATGCTTCGCACGATCGATCTGCGCGGTCGCGGCCTGTCTCCGGCCGAGCTGCTCGCCACCGTTCCCCGCGCCACCGCCGCGCGCGAGGAGGCTCTCAGCACCGCCGCGGCGCTGGTCTCCGATGTGGCGAGCGAGGGCGAGGCGGCGCTCCGCGCCCAAGCCGAACGTTTCGACGGCGTGAGCGGTCACGCCATCCGGGTGCCCGCTGCGCATCTCGACGAGGCGCTTGGCGGGCTGGATCCCGTCGTCCGCGAAGCGCTGGAGGAGGCGATCCGGCGTGTGCGGACAGCATCCGCCGCTCAGGTTCCTCCATCGGTCGTGACCGAGCTCGAGCCGGGCGCGCGCGTCGTGCAGCGCTGGCAGCCCGTCCGGCGTGTGGGTGTCTACGTGCCGGGCGGCAAGGCCGTCTACCCGTCCAGCGTCGTGATGAACGTCGTACCCGCCCAGGTGGCCGGTGTCGCGCAGATCGCGCTCGCGTCTCCTCCGCAGCGGGCGTTCGACGGTCGCGTGCACCCCGTGATCCTCGCCGCAGCCCGGCTGCTCGACGTGGACGAGGTGTACGCGATGGGCGGCGCGGGAGCCATCGGCGCGTTCGCCCACGGGGTCGAGGCGATCGGACTCGAAGGCGTCGACGTGGTCACCGGACCGGGGAACAACTTCGTCGCGGCCGCCAAGCGCGCCGTCGCGGGTCTGGTGGGAACGGATGCCGAGGCCGGCGCCACCGAGATCCTCATCGTCGCCGACGATAGCGCCGACGCGCGCCTGGTCGCGGCCGATCTGATCAGCCAGGCAGAGCACGACGAGCAGGCGGCGGCGGTGCTCGTGACCGCGTCGGTCGCGCTGGCCGACGAGGTCGCGCGCGCAACCGCCGTGCGCGCCCCGTTGACGCGGCACGCCGAGCGGGTGGCCGCTGCGCTCTCGGGTCCGCAGTCGGCGATCGTGCTCGTCGACGATCTCGCCGCGGCGACTGCGTTCAGCAACGCCTATGCCCCCGAGCACCTCGAACTGCACCTCGACCAGCCCCGCCCCGAAGACTTCGTGCACGCCGGGGCCGTGTTCGTCGGCGAGAACTCGCCGGTGAGCCTCGGCGACTACCTCGCCGGCAGCAACCACGTGCTCCCGACCGGGGGGCAGGCCAGGTACTCGTCGGGTCTCTCGGCGTCGACCTTCCTGCGGCCGCAGCAGATCATCGAGTACGACAGGGCCGCGCTGGCGGCGGTGCGCGACCGGATCGTCGCGCTGGCGAACGCGGAGGCGCTGCCCGCGCACGGCGAGGCCGTCCAGGCCCGCTTCGACGCCTGACCCGCAATGCACCCTCGATCGTCGCAATGCACCCTCGATTGCCCGGGTGCGCATGGACGGCCGAGGTAGTCTGTCGGTGCTATGCACTGCCCCTTCTGCCGACACCCCGATTCGCGTGTCATCGATTCGCGCACCAGCGACGACGGTCTCAGCATCCGCCGTCGCCGTCAGTGCCCCAACTGCGGCCGACGATTCTCGACCGTCGAGACCGCGAGCCTCAACGTCGTCAAGCATTCGGGCGTCATCGAGCCGTTCAGCCGGGAGAAGGTCATGTCGGGCGTGCGCAAGGCGTGCCAGGGCCGCCCCGTCACCGACGCCGACCTCGCCCTCCTCGCCCAGACCGTCGAGGAGACGGTGCGTCAGACCGGCTCATCACAGGTCGACACGAACGACATCGGGCTCGCGATCCTCGGGCCGCTCCGCGAACTCGACGAGGTCGCGTACCTGCGGTTCGCGAGCGTCTACCAGGCGTTCGACTCGCTCGACGACTTCGAATCCGCGATCGGCCAGCTCCGCGCCGACCACCGTGCGCGCCACCCGAGCGCGCCCGAGCCCGAATCTGCGCCCGACACTCTCGCCCGATAGCCTGGCGGGGATGTATCCCCTCCTCTTCCGCAGCATCCTGACGCGGTTCGACCCCGAGACCGCCCATCACGCGGGGATGCTGATCATCCGCCTCGTGGGAATCTGGCCGTTCTCCTGGGCCGCGCGCGCGCTCACCCGCCCCGACCCTTCCCTGCGCACGAGCGCGCTCGGCCTCGATTTCTCGTCGCCCTTCGGCATCGCCGCCGGCTTCGACAAGAACGCCGTCGGCGCCTACGGGCTGGGCGCGCTCGGCTTCGGTCACGTCGAGATCGGCACCGTCACTGCCATCCCGCAGGAGGGCAATCCGAAGCCCCGGCTGTTCCGGCTCGTCCCGGATCGCGCGCTGATCAACCGCATGGGCTTCAACAATCGTGGTGCGGATGCGGCATCCCGCCGCCTGCGCGCGCTACGCATGCGCACGCAACGCCCGGTGGTCGGCGCGAACATCGGGAAGAGCCGGGTGGTCGATGTCGACGACGCGACCGCCGACTATGTGCGCAGCGCCACGCTGCTCGCCCCCCTCGCGGATTATCTCGCGGTCAATGTGTCATCGCCCAACACCCCGGGCCTGCGCACGCTCCAGGCGGTCGAGACCCTCGCTCCGCTCCTGTCGGCGGTCAAAGACGCGGCGGGGTCGACGCCGATGCTCGTCAAGATCGCCCCGGATCTCGCCGACGACGAGATCTCGGCCATCACGCGGCTCGCCGTCGATCTGGGGCTCGCGGGACTGATCGCGGCGAACACGACGATCTCGCGCGAGAGTCTGATCACGGATGCCACCACCGTCGAGGCCGCCGGGGCGGGCGGACTGTCCGGAGCGCCGATGCGTGCGCGCGCCGTGCGCGTGGTCGAACTCGCCCGTGCGGCCGCACCCGATCCGCAGTTCTGCATCATCGGGGTCGGGGGAGTGGAGACCGCCGACCACGTGCGGGCGCTCCTGGATGCCGGGGCCACCCTCGTGCAGGGCTACACCGCGTTCATCTACCGCGGCCCGCTCTGGGCCCGTCAGATCAACCGCGGACTCCGCGCCGGCTGAACGCGGGAAGAGCGATCAGGCGGCCCTGTTCCAGAGCTTGACCTGCGGCTTTGGCAGACGCATGAAGCGCATCTGGATCGTGCGCATCGAGGCGTACCAGCCGAGACCCTTCTCGATGCGGTCGGCGCCGAACTTCTCGCGGGCGGCGGCCTTGACCCGGATCGAGAGCAGAACCATGTCGCCGATGACGAAGATGATGAAGATCCACAGGCCGATGAACGACCAGTACTGCACGGCAGTCAGGGGTACGAACGTCGCGAGGATGACGAGCACCATCGCCGGCATCACGGCCTCGCCGAGGTGCAGTCGGCCATCCACGTAGTCACGGACGAACCGCCGCTGCGGTCCCTTGTCGCGCGCGGGGAGGAACTTGTCGTCGCCGGCGGCCATGCCCACCCGTGCCTTGTCGCGCTGCCGGGCCAGTTCGGCGCGAGCGCGAGCCTTCGCCTCTTTGGTGTCGGCGACGAGCGGACGCTTGCGTGCCGCTTCCTGCTCGGCCCGGGTCGGTGTCGCACGTCCCTTCGTCGCGGGAGCGACCGGGACGCCGTTCAGGACCGTCCCCTCGGAGGGTGCATCGTTGGATGCGGGTGCTTCAGGGGACTTGGCCACGGGGAACCTCGATCGGGGCGGAAAGGCAGGCCAAAAGTGCCTGTCGCTTAAGATTACCCGCATGAGCTCTGACCTGTCCCGGACTGAATCCGTTCGCGAGGCCGCTGCCTCCGGCATCCCCGTCGCCCTCGCCGATCTCGGCGCCCTCGTCCGCATCCCGTCCATCGCCTGGCCGGCGTTCGACCAGACCGAGGTGCAGCGCAGTGCCGAAGCGGTGGCGGCCCTCGCCGAGGGCACCGGGGTCTTCGATCGGGTCAGGGTGACCACGGCGGCGATCCCGGGCACGGCCGAGCGCGGCCAGCCGGCGGTGCTCGCCACGCGGGCCGCGAGGAACGGCCGGCCGACGGTGCTTCTGTACGCCCACCACGACGTGCAGCCGACCGGTGATGACGCGCTCTGGGAGACCCCGCCGTTCGAGCCGACCGTCCGCGACGGCCGGCTGTACGGCCGCGGCGCCGCCGACGACAAAGCGGGCGTGATGGCGCACATCGCCGCCATCCGTGCGCTCAAGGATGCGCTGGGCGACGACTTCGATCTGGGGCTGGCGCTCTTCATCGAGGGCGAGGAGGAGTACGGATCCCGTTCTTTCGCGCAGTTCCTGGCCGACAACGCCGATGCGCTCCGGTCGGATGTGATCGTCGTGGCCGACTCCGGCAACTGGGACCTCGCGACCCCCGCCCTCACGGTCTCACTCCGAGGCAACGCTCGCTTCACCCTCACGGTGCGCACGCTCGATCACGCGTCGCACTCCGGCATGTTCGGCGGCGCCGTGCCCGACGCGATGCTCGCGACCGTCACACTGCTCGCGACCCTCTGGGACGCCGACGGTGCAGTCGCCGTCGCAGGCATGAATGCTCGGGATGCGGCGACCCCCGCCTACGACGAAGCGACGCTCCGCGAAGAGGCCGGCCTGCCGGGCGGCGTGCAGCCGATCGGCACGGGCGCGATCCTCGGGAGGATCTGGAACAAGCCCTCGATCACGATCACCGGGATCGATGCGACCAGCGTGGCCGCAGCATCCAACACCCTCGCACCCTCGATCGCGGTGGTGATCTGCGCGCGCGTCGCCCCCGGTCAGGCCTCGAGCGACGCGTACGACGCGATCAGGGCCCACCTCGAGGCGCACGCGCCCTTCGGCGCGCAGCTCGAGTTCACCGATGTCGATCTCGGCGACGGATTCCTCGTCGACACGAGCGGCTGGGCCGTTCAGACGGCACGGGATGCTCTGGGCGAGGGATACGGCGTCGACTCGGTCGATATCGGGGTGGGCGGCTCGATTCCGTTCATCGCAGATCTCGTGCGCGAGTTCCCCGGCGCGCAGATCCTCGTCACCGGCGTGGAAGACCCGCACACGCGTGCCCACAGCCCGAACGAATCCCTGCACATCGACACGTTCCGCCACGCGGTGATCTCGGAGGCGCTGCTCTTGGAGAAGCTCGACGCGCGCACCGTCTGAACGCGCGCTGAGCCGATCCCGCGCGGTCGGGCGTAGAATCTAAGCAGCCCCAGTACGACCACGCCTTCGAGGAGAGCCATGACCGACACCGCACTGTCGACGAACCCGTCCGTTCGCGAACACGGCGTGCTGCTGACCGCTACGGCCGCCACCAAGGTGAAGAGCCTCCTGGCGCAGGAAGGCCGCGAAGACCTTCGCCTGCGCGTCGCCGTGCAGCCCGGCGGATGCTCGGGCCTGATCTACCAGCTCTACTTCGACGAGCGCTATCTCGATGGCGACAAGACGGTCGACTTCGACGGCGTCGAGGTCATCATCGACGACATGAGCGTCCCGTACCTCGACGGCGCATCGATCGATTTCAAGGACACGATCTCCGAGCAGGGGTTCACGATCGACAATCCCAACGCGGCCGGCAGCTGCGCCTGCGGCGACAGCTTCCACTGACACTCCATAGGCTCACAGACCCGGTTTTCCGCGTCTCCCGGACGGCGCCCGCGCATCGCGCGAGGCGCCGTTCGTCGTCGCGGTGCGCGCACGGCGGAGGGCCCGCGGAAGGGGTTCGCGACACGAGCAGACCTGAGCGGATGGCCTGAATCCGGTGGGAGGTTGCTCTAGACTGAGGGCGTCAGTTCCACGTCCGGAAAGGTGCATTGTGCCCTCGAATCGAGCGCCCTCCACACGCCGCCTCCGCTGGGCCGCACTCCCCATCGGCCTCGCTGCGGCGCTCGCTCTCGCGGGCTGCTCGACGACGGAGTTGCATGGTTTCCTCCCCGGCTTCACGGACGACGGTGTCCCCGCCACCAACCGCACCGACATGGTCGCAGGCCTGTGGGTCAACTCCTGGATCGTGCTGCTGATCGTCGGCATCATCACGTGGGGCCTCATGGGCTGGGCGGCCATCGCGTACCGCCGCCGCCGCGGCCAGTCCGGGCTCCCGGTGCAGCTGCGCTACAACATGCCGATCGAGATCTTCTACACGATCGTGCCGCTGATCCTCGTGATCGGTTTCTTCGCCTTCACCGCTCGAGATCAGGCCGTCCTCGAGACGCAGACCGAGAATCCCGATGTCTCCATCATCGCGATCGGCAAGCAGTGGGCGTGGGACTTCCAGTACGACGGCACGCAGAAGGACGCCTCCGACACCGTGTGGACCATGGGCGTCCAGGCCGTCCCCGCCGCCAACGGCGACATCGACCAGGCGAAGCTGCCCACGCTCTACCTGCCCGTCGACAAGACGGTGAAGATCAAGCTCCAGTCCCGCGATGTCATCCACTCGTTCTGGATCATCGACTTCCTGTACAAGAAAGACATGTTCATCGGGCGCGACAACTACTGGTCGTTCACCCCGACGCGAGAGGGCACGTACGCCGGCAAGTGCGCCGAGCTGTGCGGCGAATACCACTCCGCCATGCTCTTCAACGTCAAGGTCGTGAGCGACGCGGAGTACGAGAAGTACCTCGGCACGTTGCGCGCCGCAGGGCAGACCGGCGACATCAACAAGGCCTATGACCGCCTGACGAACCTGCCGGGCACCGGGGCGACGACGAACGAGAGTGGCGAGTGATGGCTACGACGCTTCCATTGCAGGAGAAGACTTCCGGCCGGCCGACCACTCTGCCACCGAGGCAGGCCGCCCTGCTCAGCGCTACCCGCGTCGAGCAGAAAGGCAACATCATCGTCAAGTGGATCACCTCCACTGACCACAAGACCATCGGGTACATGTACCTGATCGCCTCGGTGCTGTTCTTCATGCTCGGCGGGGTGATGGCCCTCATCATCCGTGCCGAGCTGTTCGAGCCGGGAATGCAGATCGTCCCGACCAAGGAGCAGTACAACCAGCTGTTCACGATGCACGGCACGATCATGCTGCTGATGTTCGCGACGCCGTTGTTCGCCGGCTTCGCCAACGTGATCATGCCGTTGCAGATCGGCGCCCCTGACGTCGCCTTCCCGCGCTTGAACGCGTTCGCCTTCTGGCTGTTCCTGTTCGGCTCCACGATCGCCGTGTCGGGCTTCCTCACACCGCAGGGTGCCGCCGGGTTCGGCTGGTTCGCGTATCAACCACTGGCGAGTGCGACGTTCTCACCGGGTGCGGGCGGCAATCTCTGGATGCTCGGCCTCGGCATGAGCGGATTCGGGACGATCCTCGGTGCGGTGAACTTCATCACGACGATCATCACGATGCGTGCGCCCGGCATGACCATGTGGCGCATGCCGATCTTCACGTGGAACACGCTGATCACCAGCATCCTCGTCCTGATGGCCTTCCCCGTGCTCGCCGCCGCGATCCTCGCCGCCGCTGCCGACCGGGTTCTCGGTGCGCACATCTACGACCCGGCCAACGGCGGAGTGCTGCTCTGGCAGCACCTGTTCTGGTTCTTCGGGCACCCCGAGGTGTACATCATCGCGTTGCCGTTCTTCGGCATCGTGTCCGAGATCTTCCCGGTGTTCAGCCGGAAGCCGATCTTCGGATACAAGACGCTCGTCTACGCGACGATCGCGATCGCCGCGCTGTCGGTTGCCGTGTGGGCTCACCACATGTATGTGACCGGCGCGGTGCTCCTGCCGTTCTTCGCGCTCATGACGATGCTGATCGCCGTGCCGACGGGCGTGAAGATCTTCAACTGGATAGGCACGCTCTGGCGAGGCTCGGTGACTTTCGAGACGCCGATGATGTTCGCGCTGGGCTTCCTCGTGTCGTTCGTGTTCGGTGGTCTGACTGGTGTCATCCTCGCCTCCCCGCCGCTGGATTTCGCGCTGTCCGACTCGTACTTCGTGGTCGCGCACTTCCACTACGTGGTGTTCGGCACCGTGGTGTTCGCGATGTTCGCCGGCTTCTACTTCTGGTGGCCCAAGTGGACCGGCAAGATGCTCAACGAGCGCCTCGGCATGGTGCACTTCTGGATGCTGTTCATCGGGTTCCACATGACCTTCCTCATCCAGCACTGGCTGGGTGTGGACGGCATGGCGCGACGCTACGCCGACTATTCGACAGCAGACGGGTGGACCTGGCAGAACCAGTTCTCCACGATCGGCGCGATGATCCTCGGCGCATCGATGATCCCGTTCCTCTTCAACGTCTGGATCACCGCGCGCAAGGCGCCCCGAGTCACGGTCAACGACCCGTGGGGTTACGGTGCGTCGCTCGAGTGGGCGACCTCGTGCCCGCCGCCGCGGCACAACTTCACGTCGATCCCGCGCATCCGCAGCGAGCGTCCCGCGTTCGACCTCAACCACCCCGAGGCGGGCGTCCCCGTGGGTGTCGGGCCTGCCAAGGACGCTCCGGATGCGCCCGTCGTCGACGTGGCCGCGGGAGAGGTGAAGTAAGTGCGCACCAATGTGGGCCTGTGGTGGCTGCTGAGCGGCTTCTTCTTCTTGGTCTTCGTCACCTACACGGTGTGGAGCATCCTTGCGCACCCCGATGTGCCCTGGTACCACGGCATCGAGTGGGTCGGCAGCGTCGCACTGCTCTTCACGGCGCTCATGGGCTCGCTGATCGCGTTCTACGTGCAGCGCGTGCACATGGCGCAGGGCGGCGAGCTGCCGGAAGACATCCTGACCGCCGACATCGATGACGGCGATCCCGAGCTGGGCGAGTTCAGCCCCTGGTCGTGGTGGCCTATCGTGCTCGCGTTCTCGGCCGCAGTCGGCATGATCGGTCTCGCGGTCGGTGCGTGGATGCTGCCCATCGGGATCGCCATCTTCCTCGTCGCGATCGTCGGCTGGGTGTACGAGTACTACCGCGGATACTTCGCTCGCTGATTCTGTGCTGCGTTTGAGAGCGGCGGCCGCGTCGGACGCCGGGACGTACCGGCACGTCAACCAGGATGCGGCGTTCGCCGCGACCTGGGGTGCCGGCGTCGCGGACGGTGTCGGCGGTGGTCCGGCCGGAGATCTGGCGTCTGCGGCCCTCGTGCACCGGCTCGTGGCCGGGAACGGCGACATCCGCGATGCGCTCCACCTGGCTGTCCGCGTCCGCGAGGCGAATTGGGACGTGGGCGCGCATGCGCGCCGTGACCCCGCGCTGGCGGGCATGGCGACGACGTTCACCGGGCTGTTCGTCGGCGAGAAGTCCGAGCTGATCGTCGCACACACCGGCGACTCGCGCGGGTATCGACTGCGCGACGGGGTGCTCACCCGGGAGACGCGTGACGATTCGTACGTGCAGGAGCTCGTGGACCGCGGGCTGCTGTCGGCGGCGGATGCCGCATCCCACCCGCGCCGCAACATCATCACCGCGTCGCTCCACGGCGGTGAGACCGATACGGTCACCGTCACCGAGCACGACGCGTTCGTCGGAGACCGGTGGATGCTGTGCAGTGACGGCGTCTCGGACTACGTTCCCGAGGCCGATCTCGCCGGTACGCTCGCGCGATCCGAGACGGTCGCGCACGCGGCGCACGCGCTCGTGCGGCTCGCGCTCGAGGCGGGCTCGCGCGACAACGTCACGGCGGTGGTCTGCGATGTCGAACGGGGCGCTCCCGACCGCGACCGCCCGGAGTTCGCCGGTTCGGCGGCGGTGCGATTCCGGGAGGAGCTCGAGTCGGCCTAGCCGCCGGTCGGCACCCTGACGACCATCACTTGGGAGTCGAACGTGCGGGGGAGCGCGCCCTCGTCGTTCTCGACGGGCTGGCCCTCGCGCACCCAGTACTCGTAGCCGCCGATCATCTCTTTCACGCTGTAGCCGAGCTCGGCGAAGGCGAGTGCACCCCGTGCGCCGCCGTTGCACCCGGGGCTCCAGCAGTAGACGACCACGGGCATGTCGCGGGGTATCTCGAGTGGCGCTCGGCGCGCGATCTCGGCGTGCGGGATGTGGATGGCGCCCGAGACCCGGCCCTGCGCCCAGGCTTCGTCGCCGCGCACGAACGCATCGCCGGCCCGCTGTGCGGCGTAGACGTCCGATGCGTCGGTCTCGTGGGTGAGCTTGGCGGTGAAGTACTCGAGGGCGGTGGTCATGCGTTCAGGCTATTGGCCGGGCCGCCTCGACCGGGCACCGCGCGCGGTCACGCGTCGCTCGATTCCTGCCGATGCGACCTCAGGCCTTCGGCTTCGTGTCCTTCTCGTCCGAGATGATGACGTTCGAGGGCCGCACCGCGGTCTCGGACGAGTGACCGTCGTCGATCGGGTGGTGCGGAGCATCCGGTACCCCGGCGCGCTCGTGAGCGCCCTGCAGCTCCTCGTCCTCATCGTGCGCGATGTGCTCCAGCTCGTGGTGCTGGTGCGCCACGGCCGCGTCGAGCTCGCTCTGGGTGAGCGGGATGATGCGATCCTCGAAGAACCACCGTGAGATCGACGCGCGCAGGTTCTCGTGCCACGGGATGCGGCCCTGCGCGTTCGGACGGACGACGAGGGGCTCGTTGGCGTCGTGACCGACGAGCTTCCACCGGTCGTACTCGTCGACGGGCTGGTGGACCTCGATGTATTCCCCGCCAGGGAGGCGCACGATGCGGCCCGACTCGTAGCCGTGCAGCGCGATCTCGCGGTCTTTCTTCTGCAGCGCGAGCGCCATGCGCTTCGCGACGAAGTAGGCGATGATCGGGCCGAGGATCAGGAGCACCTGGAGGGTGTGGATGACCCCCTCCATCGTCAGCTGGAAATGCGTGGCGATGATGTCGGAGGATGCTGCGGCCCACATGACCGCGTACATCGTGACGCCGGCCGCACCGATCGCGGTGCGGGTGGCGGCGTTGCGAGGACGCTGGGCGATGTGGTGCTCGCGCGTGTCTCCGGTCACCCATGCCTCAATGAAGGGGTAGATCAGCACGAGGACGATGAACACGCCGATGATGCCGAGCGGGATCAGGATGTTCCACGACCAGGTGTGACCCCAGAACACGCTCTCCAGATGCGGGGGGATCAGGCGCAGCATCCCGTCGGCGAAGCCGATGTACCAGTCGGGCTGCGTACCGGCCGAGACCGGCGATGGGTCGTATGGCCCGTATGCCCAGATCGGGTTGATCGTGAAGAGCGAGGCGATCAGCACGATCACGCCGAACGTGATGAAGAAGAAGCCTCCCATCTTCGACATGTAGACCGGCATCATTGGGTAGCCGACGACGTTGCTGTTCGTCCGGGCGGGCCCGGCGAACTGCGTGTGCTTGTTGATCACCATGAGCATCAGGTGCAGCACGAGCAATCCGACGAGGATCGCGGGCAGCAGCAGGATGTGCAGCGTGTACAGGCGTCCGACGATCGCTTCGCCGGGGAACTCGCCGCCGAAGAGCAGGAACGAGGTCCAGGTGCCGATGAGCGGGATGCCCTTGATCATTCCGTCGATGATGCGCAGGCCGTTGCCGGAGAGCAGGTCATCGGGGAGGGAGTAGCCGGTGAAGCCTTCGCCCATCGCGAGGATGAACAGGATGAAGCCGATCACCCAGTTGAGTTCGCGAGGCTTGCGGAAGGCGCCGGTGAAGAAGACGCGCAGCATGTGCACGCCGATGCCGGCGACGAACACGAGCGCAGCCCAGTGATGGATCTGACGGACCAGGAGGCCACCGCGGATGTCGAACGAGAGGTTCAGGGTCGACTGCAGCGCCGCCGACATCTCGATGCCGCGCATGGGGATGTAGGCGCCGGTGTAGTGCGTGGGCACCATCGAGGCCTGGAAGAAGAACGTCAGGAACGTGCCGGACAGGAGTACCGCGACGAAGCTCCACAGCGCGATCTCACCGAGCATGAACGACCAGTGGTCGGGGAAGATCTTGCGACCGAGTTCTTTGACGAACCCCGACACGCTGGTGCGCTCATCGATGTAGTTCGCCGTCGCACCGACGAAGCGCCCGCCGAGCGGTGCCTCCTTGACGGTGGACTGGAAGCGGGTTGTACCGGTCTCGGTGGTGAAGGCCGGGCCGGCGGCAGATGCGGTGGTCATCAGTGGCGCTCCCAGAAGCTTGGGCCGACGGGTTCGAGGAAGTCGCTGCGGGCGATCAGGTAGCCCTCGGAGTCGATCGTGATGGGCAGCTGAGGCAGGGGACGTGCGGCGGGCCCGAAGATCACCGCGGCGCCGTCGGCCACATCGAACTGCGACTGGTGGCACGGGCACAGGAGGTGGTGCGTCTGCTGCTCGTAGAGCGCGACAGGGCATCCGACGTGCGTGCAGACCTTGGAGTACGCGACGATGCCGTCGTACGACCAGTCTTTCTTGTCCGCAGACTCGGTGATCTGCTCGGGCAGCATGCGCATGAGCAGGACGATCGCCTTCGCCTTCTGATCGAGGTAGCCCTCGGAGTGACCGAGCGACGCGAGCTCTTCCGGGATGACGTGCACGGCGGAGCCCAGTGTGACGTCGGCGGCGCGGATGGGCTCGCCCGACGGGTCGTGCGCCAGGCGCATTCCCTCTTTCCACATCGTGTGGCTGAGCAGCTCGACGGGATTCTCGTTCTGCGGGGCGAGACCGCGGAAGAGCGTGATTCCGGGGATGACGGAGGCGATGAGTGCGGCGAACAGCGAGTTGCGGATCAGCGCGCGGCGTCCGAAGCCGGACTCCTCGTTCGCAACGCTGAAGGCCTCGACGACCGCGGCGCGCGTCGTGTCGCGACCGCGGGTGGCGTGACGGGGCTCGATGAACTCCCTGTCCGACATGACCGCCTTGGACCAGTGGATCGCGCCGATGCCGATCGCGAGGAGCGCCAGGGCGATCCCGAGTCCGATGAACAGATTGTTCTGGCGGATGCTGACGATCTGGCCGTCTTCGATCGGGAAGATCATGTACGCGGCCACAGCCCAGATGCTCGCGGCGACCGACAGGTAGAACAGCGTGTAGACCGTGCGCACGGCACGCTTCATCGCCGCAGGGTCCTTATCGGTGATCCGCTCCCGGTGCGGCGGAAGGGCAGGCGGCTGCACCGGATCGGTGACTGCGACAGCGAGCCCCGCGGAGGGCTTCCAGGAAGCCCTCTCGTGCTCGAGTGCGTCGTCCTCGTGTGCCATGGTGCTCCTCGTGCGTTCCGGTCTGTTGTCGTCGATCAGTTGGACTTCGCGGTGATCCACACCGTGAGCGCGATCAGCGCGCTGATCCCGAAGATCCAGATGAAGAGACCTTCGGACACGGGCCCGAGCGATCCGAGCGCGTATCCACCCGGCGACTCGTTGTTCTGCAGGTATACGAGGTAGGAGATGATGTCGCGCTTCTCCTCCTTCGTGAGGTTCATGTCGTTGAACACCGGCATGTTCTGCGGCCCGGTGACCATCGCGGCGTACATGTTCAGCGGCGTGACGGTGTGCAGGTCGGGGGCGTACTTGCCCTCGGTGAGCGCACCGCCGGCGCCGGCGACGTTGTGGCACATCGCGCAGTTGACGCGGAAGAGCTCGCCGCCATTGGCGACGTCTCCGTTGCCGTCCGTGACCTCTGCGGCAGGGAAGGTCGGTCCGGGTGCGAGCGACTGCACGTAGGCGGCCATCGCGGCGATCTCGTCTTCCGTGAACTGGACGGGCTTCTGCGGCGCCTGCGGCCCCTGATTCTGCAGGGGCATGCGGCCGGTGCTCACCTGGAAGTGCACGGCGAGCTCACCGACGCCGTACAGCGACGGACCGTTCTCGGTGCCCTGCAGGGCCAGACCGTGGCATGTCGCGCAGTTCGCCTGGAAAAGCTTCTTGCCGTCGCCGGCGGTGAGCGTCGAGGTGACCGCAGGCTCGTTGGTGGCGGCCATCGCCGCGGACGCACCGGCATAGATCCCGCCGGTCAGGAGCAGACCGATGCCGATCAGAGCGGCGGCTGCGAGGGGGCTGCGACGTCCGCCGGAGCGACGCTTGTGCTCTCGTGTCATTCGAGGATTGCTCCGCTCTATTTCAGGAAGTAGATGACGGCGAACAGGGCGATCCAGACGACGTCGACGAAGTGCCAGTAGTACGACACGACGATGGCCGTGGTCATCTCCTTGCGACCGAAGTTCTTCACCGCGAAGGCGCGGCCGATGACGAGGAGGAAGGCGATGAGTCCACCGGTCACGTGCAGGGCGTGGAAACCGGTCGTGAGGTAGAACGCCGACGCGTACGAGTTCGCGTCGATCGGCATCCCTTCGGTCACCAGCTGGGCGTACTCCCAGACCTGACCCGACACGAAGATCGCACCGAGGGCAAAGGTGAGGTAGAACCACTCGACCATGCCCCAGCGCTGCCAGAACGAGTTCGACTTGACCGTGTACGGCTGGAATCGCTCGGCGGCGAACACACCCATCTGGCAGGTCACCGAGGAAAGAACCAGGACGATCGTGTTGACGAACGCGTACGGCACGTTCAGGAGCTGGGACTGATCAGCCCACAGCTCGGGGGACGTGCTGCGGAGGGTGAAGTAGATCGCGAACAGGCCCGCGAAGAACATCACCTCGCTGCCGAGCCACACGATGGTTCCGACAGCGACCGGATCGGGTCGCTTGACGGAGCGCATCGCCTGGGAGTAGGTCGCTGGCGTGGTCGTCACACTAGCCATTATGACCGACTTCGGAGCATGAGCTTCCCATTCCGAGACATCGATTTGGCCCCATTCGGACTTTGGAGAACTGCGACAGCGGCCCTGAGTAGGATCGTTGCTCATGGCAGAGCTGTACACGTGGCCGGATGTTCTCACCACACTTCTGGGCCGCCGCGACTTGAGCGTGTCCGAGTCGTCGTGGGCGATGCGACAGGTCATGCAGGGCGCTGCGAGCCCCTCGCAGCTCGCCGGATTCCTCATCGCGCTGCGGGCGAAGGGCGAGACGGTCGACGAGATCGTCGGCTTCCGCGACGCGATCCTGGAGGCCGCGGTGCCGCTGCCGGTCGACCCGAATGTGCTCGACATCGTCGGGACGGGGGGTGACCGCTTCGGCACGGTGAACGTGTCGACGATGGCGGCAGTGGTGGCCGCGGCATCCGGGGTCCCCGTCCTCAAGCACGGCAACAAGGCCGCGAGCTCGTCGTCCGGCTCGTCCGATGTGCTGGCCGCCCTCGGGGTCGATCTGACGATCTCGCCCGAGGCGGTCGCGACGAGCCTGGAGCGCACCGGGATCGCGTTCGCGTTCGCGTTCGCGTTCCACCCCGGGTTCCGTCACGCCGGCCCCACCAGGGCCGAGCTGGGCGTACCGACGGTGTTCAACATCCTGGGGCCGCTGTGCAACCCGGCCAGGGCTGAGGCGAACGCGGTCGGCGTCGCGATCCTCGACCGCGTGCCGCTCATCACCGGCGTCTTCCGCACCCGCGGCGCGACCGCGCTGGTCTTCCGCGGCGACGACGGCCTGGACGAACTGACGACCACCGGGCACAGCCGGCTGTGGGAGATCAGTCGCGGTGACGTGCACGAGCACGACCTCGACCCGCGCGACCTCGGCATCCCGCTCGCCGACATCGACGATCTGCTCGGCGGCGAGCCCGCACACAATGCGGCGATCGTGCGGCGCGTGTTCGCCGGCGAGCGCGGCGCTGTCCGCGACATCGTCGTGCTGAATGCCGCGGCGGGCCTCGTCGCGTATCAGCTCGCGCAGGATGCGACGCAGGTGCAGCGGCCGATCCTCGAGCGGCTCGCCGACGCGCAGGATGCTGCGGCAGCCGCGATCGACGGCGGCGCGGCCGAGGCGAAGCTCGACGAATGGGTCGCGGTCACGCAGGAGCTCGCGGGCGCGTAGCCGCCTGCCGCACGACCCGATACCCGCGTCGGAGCGCCTTCGTAAGCTGGAGCCGTGCACCCCCTCGACGCCCTCAACGAGATCGCGACACTGCTCGAACGCGAGCGGTCGTCGCGGTACAAATCGAAGGCGTTCCGTGCCGCGTCCGAGGCGATCGCCGGTCTGAGCGACGAGCAGCTGCAGGATGCGGCATCCCTCCGTCGCCGTAAGGGAATCGGCGACTCGACGTTCGCGGTCATCCAGGAGTCGCTCGCCGGCGAGGTGCCGGCCTATCTGGTCGACCTGCGGGAACGGGCCGGCGTGCAGCGCGCGTCGGCGCTGCGGCCCCTGTTGCGCGGCGATCTGCACAGTCACAGCGACTGGTCGGACGGTCTCACCTCGATCGACCTGATGGTCGAGGCGGCGCGCGCGCTCGGCCACGAGTACCTCGCTCTCACCGACCACTCGCCGCGGCTGCGTGTGGCCAACGGCCTCTCGCCCGAACGGCTGCGGTCGCAGCTCGAGATCGTGGCCGGAATGAGCGGAGGAGGATTCACCCTCCTGTCCGGGATCGAGGTCGACATCCTCGAGGACGGCGGGCTCGATCAGGAGCCGGAGCTCCTGGACGAACTCGACATCGTGGTGGCCTCGGCGCACTCGAAGCTCCGGATGGAGCGCGGCCCGATGACCCGGCGGCTCGTGCGAGCGGTCTCCAGCGGAAAAGTCGATGTGCTCGGGCACGTGACGGGGCGTCTCGTGGAGGGATCCCGCGGCACGCGCCCACCCTCGACGCTCGAGGCCCGCACTGTGTTCGCCGCGTGCGCCGAGCACCTCGTGGCGGTCGAGATCAACTCGCGCCCCGAGCGGCAGGATCCGCCCGACGACCTCATCGCGATCGCGCTGGATGAGGGATGCCTGTTCTCGGTCGACTCCGATGCGCACGCGCCCGGCCAGCTGTCACTGATCGACTACGGCGCCGAGCGCGCAGAGCGCGCGGGGGTTCCGGCGCAGCGCATCGTCACGACGTGGACGCTCGAGCGCCTGCGCGAGTGGACCGGACGCACGCGCTGACCCCGGGAGTGCACGGGCGCGGGCACCGGGCGTCCGGAGGATGCCCGGTACCCCGCGGATCACGACGAGCGCGCGGCGTTCGCCCGAAGCACTTCGAGGCGGGCGCGGTACTCGACCTCGTCGATGTCTCCCTTCGCGAACCGCTCTGCGAGCGTGACCTCCGCCTGACCCGACGCGCTCCCGCGGCCGTAGCCGTTCTCACGGGCGGACCGGCGCCACCGGCGGCCGAAGATCGCGAAGATGATGCCGAACACGATGATCCAGAAGAGCGGGATGAGCAGCAGCCAGGGTCCGGGCCCCCATCCCCACGGTCCGAAATGGGCGCCGATCGTGGGCGCCACGGTGGCAAGAGTCGATGACATTGCTGATCCTCTCGGTCAGGACCGGGCGGCGGTCGCCTCCCGATCAGATGCCTCGAGTCAACGCCGTCGGCGGGATCCGCGAATCCGCCGCGGGGAGCGAACCGGGATGCTTCCGCGGGAGTAGTGCCAGGAGAGGGCTACTGCCAGCCCGGCGCGACGAGGCCGGACTCGTACGCGATGACCACGAGACGCACGCGGTCGCGCGCGTGCAGCTTCTGCATGACGCGCGACACATGGGTCTTCGCCGTGAGGGGAGACAGGAACAGCTCGGCCGCGATCTCATCGTTCGTCAGCCCCCTCCCCACCATCCTGAGCACCTCGGTCTCGCGGCTGGTCAGCTCTCCGAGCTCGCGCGGAGTCTCGGCATCCCGCAGCCCTATCGCGGCCCGCTCGAGGAGCCGGCGCGTGACGCGCGGCGACAGCAGGGCATCACCCTCGGCGACGACCCGCACCGCACGGATCAGTTCCACGGGCTCGGTGTCTTTGAGGAGAAACCCGCTCGCGCCCGCGCGGATCGCCCGGGCGACGTACTCGTCGAGCTCGAACGTGGTGACGATGACCACCTTGACGCCGTCGAGGTGCGCGTCGGCCGCGATCTGCTCGGTCGTCCACAGGCCGTCACCGTCCGGCATCCGGATGTCAAGGAGTGCCACGTCGACCGGTGTGCGACGCAGCTCGCGGAGCAGCTGCTCGCCGCCGGATGCCTCGGCCACCACCTGCATGTCGGGCTCGGAGTCGAGCAGGGCGCGGAAGCCCGCTCGCACGAGCTGATGGTCGTCGGCGAGGGCGACGCGGATCACGGCGTTGTTCTCATTCGGGGTCCGTCCCACGGCAGCCGCGCGGTCACGATCGTGCCACCGCGCGCGCCCGGCTCGATCGCGAGGGTGCCGTCGGCGAGTGCGGCGCGCTCGCGCATGCCGCGGATGCCGCCACCCTCGCCGCGCGTCGCGTCCAGGCCCGTGCCGTCATCCTCGATCGTGACGACCAGGTCGGTGCCGCTGCGGGACAGCGACACGGTGGCGGTGGCAGCGGCGGAGTGACGGACGATGTTGGTGAGCGCCTCTTGGGCGATCCGGTACGCGGTGGTCTGCACGGCGCTGCGCGGTACCTCGCCGGCGAGGCGGTCGTCCAGGATCGCGGTCAGGCCCATGCTCGAGCGCTGCGCCACCAGGGGAGCGAGGTCGGCCAGCTGCGGCTGGGGGGTCAGGGGCGCGGTGTTCGGCGCGCCTGCGTCGTCGCCGCGGAGGAAGGTCAGTACCCCACGCACCTCGTCGAGCCCGGTGGCGCTGAGCGATCGGATGCTGGCGAGTGCCTCGCGGGCCCGCTCGGGCTCGCGGTCGAACAGGTGCAGGCCGACGCCGGACTGCACAGCGATCTGGCTGAGCGAGTGGGCCAGCACGTCGTGCAGCTCGCGGGCGATGCGGGCGCGCTCCTCCTGCTCGGTCACGCGCCGGCGCTCGGCGAGCTGCTCGCGACGGGCGGCCGCATGCGCGGAGCGCGAGCGGACTGCCTCGCCGATCACGAAGCACAAGGCGAGCCCGACTGTCGTGAGGGCGATGCGGAACGGGTGCCAGCTCTCGCCCACGATTCCCGCAGCCACCACCGCCACGACCCACGCCGCACCGACTGAGACCAGAGCCCAGGCGCGGGCTCCGCGCACGACAGCGCCGATGATCGCGAACGCCAGGGCGATGAAGGGCGGGCCGGCATCGGGCGGTACGAACAGGTCGATCGTGGTCAGCGCCGCGACGATCGCGACCGTGACGCCCGGCCAGCGGCGGGCAGCGAGCAGGGCGAGAGCGGATGCTGCGGCCAGCAGCGCATTGATGGAGACGTTGAGCGGCCCGACGTGCTGCCAGACCGATACCGCGATGGTCGCGGGCACTTGCACGATGAACGCGATCGCGACCGGAACGAGGAGGGTGATGGCCGGAGGGGGCTGGAAGCGCGGCGCCTGATCCAGCGCCGATCGGTTCCACTCGGCGCCCGGCATGGGCTCGATCGTACGCCGGTGGCCGCGGGGAGGCGTCTGACCGCGGGAGTGGGCGTGGATACTTCGGGGGGAGTATGGCGCGGGCGGGTCGGTGAGCGCGGTGCGGCTCAGCCGACCGAGTCGAGCGCGGTGAGGATGCGCTCCATCGCGGTGCCCAGGCCCCGCCGCTCGGCGAGGGCGACAGCATCCGCTCGCTCGTGGCCGGTGAGGGGGCGCAGGCGCGCGTCGAACTCGTGGACGGGAAGGTCTTTCACGACCTCGACGACGGTCGGTGCGACCTCCAGGTAGGGGAGTCCGGCGAGGATCTTCGCGCGCACTCCGGCCGACATGCCTTCGCCGGCCTCGGCTGCGGCGATGATGCCGCGCAGGTCGCCGTGCGCCGCAAGCAGTGTGGCCGCCGATTTCTCGCCGATGCCCGCGACGCCGGGCAGCCCGTCCGACGAGTCGCCGCGGAGGGTGGCGAAATCGGCGTACTGACTGGGCAGCACGCCGTACTTCTTCACGACGACCTCGTCGGTGACGATCTCGAGGTTGCTCATGCCGCGTGCCGTGTAGATCACGCGCACCCCGGTCGCATCGTCCACGAGCTGGAAGAGGTCGCGGTCGCCGGTCACGATGTCGACCGGGAGAGTGGCCTTCGTCGCCAGGGTGCCGATGACGTCGTCTGCTTCGTGCGCGGCGGCGCCGACGATCGTGATCCCCAGCGCGCCGAGTGCCTCGCGGATCACCGGCACCTGCACCTCGAGCGGGTCGGGCACGACCTCGATGTCGGGCCCGACCTCGATGACCTCGGCGACGCGGTGCGTCTTGTAGGTCGGGATGAGATCGACGCGCCACTGTGGGCGCCAGTCGTCGTCCCAGCAGGCGACGAGGTGGGTGGGCCGGTAGGTGGTGACCAGGCGCGTGATGATGTCGAGGAAGCCTCGGACCGCGTTGACCGGAGCGCCGTCGGGCGCCTTCACGGTGTCGGGCACACCGTAGAAGGCGCGGAAGTAGAGGGAGGCGCTGTCGAGCAGCATGAGTCGGTCGGGCATGCGCTCATCCTGCCAGCACCGCCTGCGGGTCAGCAGCCCGGGCCGGACGGATTCTCCAGGCATGTCTTGTCGACGAGCGCGGTGCGCACCTCGACGACCCTGACGTCATAGCCGCCCGTCGACGCTTGCACGAATCCCGCGACCGGGCGCCATCCCGTCCCGAAGTCGACCGACGCGCTGTAGAGCACGGTCACCGCCACCGGGTACGTGCCGCGCGCGGCGTACACGTGGGTGGTCGCGGTCGGCGTGAAGTCGGCCTGCCCGAGGGTCGCCCAGCTCGCGCCGCCCGTGGGGGCCGTCGCGGAGGTGCCGTCGCCGTGGTCGAACCGGAACGCCGACGGAGTGAATCGCACCACGACGTCACGGTCGAACAGGCGGCCGGACAGGAGCTGAGTGGATGCTGTCGCCACCAGGTTCGTCGGCATCCCCACGACGCCGAGACCGGCCGGTTCTCCGGTGAGCGTGGGACGGGCGGGCACGAACGACGCCAGGTCGGCGAGGGTCACCTCGCGGAGCACCTCGACTTCGAGCAGCATGTTGCAGCGGTTGAGCGGACACGAGTCGTCGGTCGCGGGCGGGGGAGCGGCGTCCTCGTCACCGGGTGCCGTGATGTCGTCCTCCCCGCCACCGCTGCCCGGGTTCGTGAGCGAACCGCCGATGTCGACGCTGGTGCCCGAGTTGGACACCTCGCAATATTCGGTCCAGCCAACTCCCTCGCATTGCTCCGCGTGGGCGGCTGTCGACTCGACGGCGACAGCAGCGAGTGCAAGTAGGACGACTGCGAATCCCTTTAGGACTCGCAAACGGGATCACCTTCTCGGCCTTCTATTGTGCTTACGAGCCACCGAGTTGGACTGGCGTGCGAGGAGGTTAATGAAACTCGCATGCTCTGTACGGCGCCTCGAGTCGCGCTCACCTTCGATTGTCCGGATTCGTCGACGACGTCCACGTCAGACACATTCAGGCATACGGCCAACGCGACGGAATCCATCCATTCATCCCCCGCTAGGATCGGCGCTACGGTGCTGGCCACGCTCTTTCCAGACACGGTCCAGTGGTCTGCGGACATCTGCGTGAAGCTCTTTCGAGCCGCAGCATTCGCATCGCCCGTGGTCCAGCTGTACACCGCCTCGAAGGTCTGCGGATCGCTGAGGTCGACCTGGTTGAGCGCGTCGACATAGTTGCGATAGGTCTGCTCGGCCGCGGCGAACGCCTGCTCTTCGCTCGTGAACGCGGGCGTCGAGGCCACGGGGTCGGGCTGGCCCGAGCATCCGCTCATGATCACCGCTGCCAGAGCGAGGGCGACGATCGAGAGCCGTGATTTCACGCCACCACCGTAGCCGTGCCCCGCGTGTCGCTGCGGACTTATCCACAGACGAGGGTGATGCGCCGCGGTGGCCGCCTGCGATACTGGCGGCGTGAAGCTCGTGAAACTGCTCGCCGCAAGCGCCGTCCTCGTGCTGGGTCTCGGCCTGAGCGCGTGCGCTCCCTCGGTCAGCCCGGTGATCACGCCGGTCGTGAAAGACGCCGGTGCGCTGCAGGGCGCGACCGTCGACCTCCGCGTCGGCCAAGTGCTCGACATCAACACGGGCGACCTCGCCGTCGACAGCTACACGGGCGTCGTCGACGAACCGACGGTCGCCGAGTTCGTGCAGGGCCGGGTCGATGGCGACACGACGTTCAACCCCGGCGTGGACGCTCTCGCCGTCGGCACGACGAAGATCGTGCTGAGCAACAGCAACGGCGGTATCCAGGATGTGAGCTTCACGGTCAAGGTGACCGCACCCTGACCGCACCCTGAGTCCGGCATCGGGCCGGCTGGGCGTCGCCTGCGGGTTGTATGCACATGTGGCGTACATCCCCGCCCTGGCATGTTCTCCTGCGTAGGATGAGCCCCAGCGATCGGCAGACGCCTTTGGCTTACGGCTTCCGACTCGCCTCAGCGGGTTAGCAGAAAAGTGGGTGTCTCATCGTCGCTGTCAATGTTCCTGAAAGCCGCCTCGGCCCGGTCCGCTCCACGTATGCGAGAACCGGTGACTTCCCCCGGTTGACCAAGGCGTACACCGAGGTTTCGCAGCTCGCGCGTGAGACCGGCCTGCTCAACAGGCGCCAGGGCTTCTACGCCCTCGTCGGCGGAGCACTCCTGCTCGCCTTCGGCGGAGCGGCCGCGGGTTTCGTTCTGCTCGGCGACAGCTGGTTCCAGCTCCTGATCGCCGCAGCGCTCGGTCTGCTCTTCACTCAGGTCGCGTTCCTCTCGCACGAGGCCGCGCACAAGCAGATCCTTGCGTCGGGTCCGGCGAATGAGCGGCTCGCGATGATCCTCGGCAACGGCGTCGTCGGCATGAGCTACGGCTGGTGGGATTCGAAGCACTCCCGCCACCACGCGAACCCCAACCGCGTCAGCCGCGACCCCGACATCGAGGTCGACACGATCCGGTTCCTCGAAGAGGATGCCGCCAAGACCTCCGGCATCATGGGCGCGATCACCCGGCGCCAGGGCTGGCTGTTCTTCCCGCTGCTCACGCTCGAGGGGCTGAACCTCCACTGGATCGCGATCCGCCACCTGACGCAGCGCGGCGAGGTCAAGGGCCGCTGGGTCGAACTCGGACTGATCGCGCTGCGCTTCGCGGTGCTGTTCACCCCGATCTTCCTCTTCCTGCCGCTGGGCATGGCCTTCGCGTTCATCGGCGTGCAGATGGCCGTCTTCGGCATCTACATGGGCGCCTCGTTCGCGCCGAACCACAAGGGCATGCCGATCATCGACGCCGATGCCAAGCTCGATTTCTTCACGAAGCAGGTGCGCACGTCGCGCAACATCTCGGGCGGCTGGTGGGCGACCATCCTCATGGGCGGCCTGAACTACCAGGTCGAGCATCACCTGTTCCCGAACATGCCCCGGCCGCATCTCGCCCGCGCTCGTGACATCGTGCGTGAACACTGCGCGACTTTGGGCGTGCCCTACACCGAGACGACGATGCTGAAGTCGTACTGGATCGTCATCCAGTACCTCAACAAGGTCGGACTCGCGGCGCGCGACCCGTTCGAGTGCAACATGGTCGCCCAGTACCGTCGCGTGTAGTCGACGCACTTCCTCGATGAGGGCCGTCCCGCGATGCGGGGCGGCCCTCATCGCGTCGCTGCCCGTCCCCGACCGCCCGCGTCGACCCCCCCCGAGTCGAGGCGATACCCCCGAGTGCACGGGTTGACGCCGAGCGCACGGCTTCCACGACGTCGGGATGCCGTTCACTCGGCGTCAATCCGTCCACTCGCGGTG